>JAJFHR010000400.1 GCA_021775515.1 Hyphomicrobiales bacterium
CAGCGGGTGGTCCTTGCTTTCCGGCTTAACTTTAACGGCCGTAACTCCTTCAGGAAGCGAATCGCTACTCGCCATTACCTGGCCGAGATTAAAAACGCTCCATGCTGCAAGCGCGGAAACTACGGCTATCTTGAATATTACCCTCATCGAGTGCCCCTCCCTTGGGTGGTTACCGTGAATGGATCGACGAAATCCTATCAGCTGACTGTCAACTTTGATTTCTTGGTGTAAGTATCACCGCTATCATCCGTCCACATAAACGCAAATTCGCCACTTTCCTCAGCCCTCATCTTGAACTGAAAATAGGGATTGGCGGAAATTGCTGGATCAATATCGACTGAGAAAACTGTTTCCCCGTTGAATTGGGCCTCGAATTTATTGATGATTTGTCGCGGAATGATTTCTCCGGTTTTTTTGTCTTTGCGCAGGCCTGTTTCCATCTTGTGCGAAATCAGGGTCTTAACGGTGATAATATCACCCTTACCTGCTTTTTTTGGCGCTTTCACGCGAGGTTTAACTTTAGCCATTTGGTGTTCTCCTCAAAATCGATTAACCGCCGCAACCGCCGATGGTTACTTTTACCTGGCGCTTAGTCATATGGAGTGAACCATCTGACATTTCCGCAACCGCAACTACGTTTTGCGTCTTCGCCAAACGCATCCGTGTTGAGGCTTCGGCAACACCACTGCGGTGAGTGAAATTGAAAGTCACAACTTCTGGACGGGGATTACCTTCCGAGATAATGATCACGCGTTTAACGTAATTATCGGCCGTCATCGGGCTTTCAACGCTGATTGACAAAGGCACCGTATTGCCGTTTTCAGCAATTTCCGGCATCTCAAGCGTAATTTTACCATCGCTTGCTTTTTTGCCACCAGTGAATTTCATCATGACGGCCATGGCATCTTCAACCTTGGCAAACGCGCTGCCGGGAACGAACATCAATACGCCCCCTGCTGCAGAACCAAGTGTAATGGCCTCTCTTCTTGTTAAAGATTTCATATTAAATTTCCTCACTCTTTGAGGGTCTGCAGATAGGCAATAATATCCTCAACCTGCTGCGCAGAAAGGATCGTCTTACCCTTGAATTTTTTTGCCATACGCGCGCCCGGATCCACCCGGTAAAAACCCGGCATGATCGTATCTTCGCTCAGCACCTGTTTGGAATTTACCAGGATCGCCCGCAATTCAGGCGCAGAATACCTGCCGGCTACGCCATCAAGCGGTGGCCCAATTTCACCGTGAAACGGCTTGTCAGCCAAATCTTTATTCACGTGACAGGCTAAACAATTTCCCAGCTTCCGATTGGCAAACCACTTTTTGCCATCGGCGGAATTGCCAGACGTCCCGCTAAGAGACATGGTGACTTTATTGCCGTCAAATTTGACGTCCCCGGGTTTAACAATTTCAGCAATCGCAGTGCCTGTCGTGCCTATCATTGCCACAGCAACGCAAGCCGCAGCAATCTTGTTGGCATGTCTCATGCGATATCCTCCCCTATATGCTTGCTCGGTTAATTCAGATCTCTGAATACACTTTATCGGACATCGATGTTGCCAGTTCGCCCAACAGAGTGTCAGTAACAATGGCAGAGACTGCGGATAAAATCAATAGTCATATGCGAATATATGAATAAGTAAATCGTAAAACGTTGAATTTCCTAACATAAAGGTCATCCGGTTCCCGACATCCACGGGGCATATTCCAACAAAAGATAGGCAATCTTGTTCATACTGCCGGTGAGAAACAATATACCTGTTAATACCAGTAAAACACCGATGATTCGTTCGATCTTACCGAGATGGTGGCGGAATTTGTTCATAAATACCATAAACGGATTGGCAAAAGCCGCCGCAATGAGAAACGGCAGACCAATGCCCAAGGAATATGCGCTGAGCAGTTTGATGCCCTGACCAACGGTATCCTGGGCTCCGGCTCCAATCAGTATGGTTGCCAGAACCGGGCCGACACAGGGTGTCCAGCCAAAGGCAAATGCCAATCCCATAACAAAAGCACCGGGAACGCCTGCCGGTTTGCTGGCAACTTCGATCTGTGCCTGTCTATTTAGTAAAGCGAGCTTAAATATGCCTATAAAATGAAGACCCATGAGGATAATCGCTATTCCAGCCGCAATTGACAGCCAGCGAAAATAACTCTGCACAAATTGCCCCATGAAACTGGCGCTGGCGCCAAGGGAAACAAAAACAATTGAAAATCCGATGACGAAGGCCAAAGCAGAAGCCATCACGCGCCAACTGCTGCCGCGGGTGCTTGATTCGCCCTTAAACTCCTCTAGACTGACGCCCGCAAGATAACAAAGGTACGGTGGCACAAGAGGAAGAATGCACGGCGAAACAAAAGATAAAAGACCTGCAATAAAGGCGCTGCCTAATCCAATGTCAAAATTCACCTGTTCATTCCTGTTCGACTAGACTATATATATTCAGGATTTAAGATATGAATAAAATACTAAAATGTGAAAACATGCAACGGGTCTTAATACTCCTGATTACTCTGATTTTTGTCAGTCTGCCACAAACCGGCGTGTTGGCGGCAAGTTTGATTATGGTTGAGCAGGAGGGTTGTGAATATTGCGAGGCGTGGGATGCGGATATCGGCGGTATTTATAACAAAACTGCCGAGGGCAAAAGAGCACCGCTGCGCAGAGTTGACATTTTTGATCCTCTGCCGGAAGATCTGAAGTTCATAAAGAGGTTATTTTTCACTCCGACATTCGTTCTTGTTGATCAAGGTAAAGAGATTGGCCGGATAAGCGGATATCCAGGTGAAGATTTCTTTTGGGGCCTATTGCAACAATTGATCGAAAAATTGCCTGCCAAAGCAAAACTGGGCGCGCTGCAACGTGGTTTGCCTGGCGATCATGGAACCAAAAAAAGGAACGCTCTATGACTGATACTTCCCTTCAATTGGATCCTGAAGATTATGAGGCAATGGCGAAAAGTGCACAGGAAGCCTGCGACTTGTTAAGAGGGCTTGCCCATGAAGCCCGGCTGATCATCCTCTGCATGCTTTCGGAAGGGGAAAAGTCCGTCAGCGAACTGGAGGCCTTTCTTGAATTGCGCCAGCCGACGGTTTCACAACAGCTTGCCCGATTGCGCGCGGACCGGCTGGTAAATACACGGCGTGAAGGCAAAACGATTTATTATGCGTTGGCCAGCGATGAAGCACGGCAGCTCATCGGTGTGTTATACGACCTTTATTGCAAGGATACCGCTGGGTGTTCATAATGGATATTCTCGCCGTAATTACTCGGAGCCCAGCGTCTAGTTGTTAATTTTGAGACGTTGAGCCAAGAAATGGTGAAACATGGATGCGCTAACAACATCCAACATCTTAATCCTCTCAGGATTGGCTCTTGGGTTGGTTATGGGCGCCACCGCCCGGGCGGCGCGGTTTTGCACTTTTGGCGCTATTGAAGATTTTGTCCTGGTAGGGAAAACTCTAAGGATCAAATCCTGGGCGCTTGCCATTGCTGTGGCCATGATCAGTGTTCAGTTGCTCCACCAATTCGGCCTGGCCCGCATTGACGAAGTTTTTTACCTCGGACCACGGTTCGGGATTGCCGGAGCTATTGCCGGCGGGCTTTTGTTTGGACTTGGCATGTCGATGGTTGGCACCTGCGGGTACGGAGTGCTGGTGCGAATGGCAGGTGGGGATCTCAAGGCTTTTTTCAGCTTTCTTATTCTTGGTTTGTCAGGATATATGACAGCGCGCGGCATAACTTCCTTGGTAAGAATCTATACTGTTGATGCCCTCGCCATCGACCTGTCCGCGTGGGGCGGCCAGGGCATACCCCATCTAATCGCCAGGTTGACCTATTTGCCGGTTGAAAATCTATGGCTGCCGGTTGGAATTCTTGTTGCCGGCAGCATCCTTTTTTACTGCTTTAAGGACAAGGATTTTCGCAACAGCCGGCGGGATATCATCGCCGGTATTCTGATTGGTCTCAGTGTTGCAGCGGCTTTTTTTGTTACCGGGACCGTTGGGGCTGATCCCTTTGACCCGGTGAGGGTTCAATCGCTTACCTATGTATTACCGCTGGGAGACACAATCATGTGGCTCGCGACTTTTTCCGGCGCCAGTATTACCTTTAGCATTTCGGTGGTTCTGGGAACCCTGGCAGGCGCTGCCATCGTTGCCGTAATACGCCGGGAATGCAAATGGGAGGGGTTTGACGATATGCGGGAAATGCGCCGCCAGATGCTGGGTTCGGTGGCAATGGGTGCCGGCGGCATCACCGCGCTTGGCTGTACCGTCGGCCAGGGAATTTCCGGTATTTCTACGCTGTCGATGTCACCGCCGATAGCGCTGGCATCAATTTTTCTCGGTGCGAGTTTCGGCCTGCGTTACCTTTTAACCGGTAGCCTGGGAGAAGCCTGGCATATGTTGTTGTCGCCGCGCGAGCATTAGGTCTAACCCTAGGTCAATCAGGCAGCAGGTTTGCGCAATACAGCAAAAACATAACTCTTCCTGCCACTTTGAAAACGGTCAATTTCCTCCCGCGCAGCCTTGCCGGTAAAGGAAAAAGCTGCAACCAGCCCACGAACCAGTGCTGGCACACGGCGGTTGAGCATTTCCTGTTTGCGCGGATCGTCAAGTTCGAGCGCCCGGGCGATATTGGCGGAGATGTCCTCCAGCCGGATTACCTCGTAAGCCAGGCCTTCAAGCCGGCGGCGAAGCGATACCATGCCTTTGGCGCTGCGATAATCGGCAAGCAAAAAATAACCGCCGGGCCGGAGCACACGGTCAACTTCTGCCAGGAAACGGTCCTGATCGGGATAGTTCAGTGAGGATTCGACATTCATCATAATATCGCAGCAGGCATCCTCAAGCGGCAGGTTTTGGGCATCACCAACCTTAAACGACAGGCCGGTTCGATCCTGGAATGTCTGGTTACAATAATCCACTGCCGTTCGCGCAAGATCGATGCCGATCATCGATTTTGGTTTGAAGGTATCAAACACGTAAGACGTACCACCGCCACGCCCGGAGCTTACTTCAATCGCCTCCTTGCCCGTCCACTCAACAGTTGCCGCGAGATTGTGATAATGCTGGATGGGATAGCGGTGTTTTTCCAGTTTGGGCGCAAGGTCAAGGATCTCAGGCTTGCCCTCAACCGGGGCAAACCCGTGATTCATAAAAGCCAGATCATCACCTGAATCAATACGGGAGATAAGTTCATACCAACTGTTGGCAAACTTGCGTTTGATGCCCTTGGGCAGCTTTTTCCATAATTTGAGCATCTGTTCTGGGCATTCCCTGTTATGAACCTGCCCAAATTCAGGCCGATGGGTTCGCGGCGGCGACAATACAAGTACATTCAGGCCCTGCCAAGTGCTGTAAGAGATTTTTATTGATGCCCTGTCGCAGGTGCTGTTTGCTCAGCGTTCGGCATTATTTCTGAAACACGTAAACCGGGCTGCTCCAGGCCTGAAAACCGTCTTGTGTGGTTACACAGACCCACAGCGGGTTATCGCCGCTGGGGGTTATTGCGATTTTCAACTGCGCGGTCATTTCATATGTGGTGTTTTCCTCCGGCAGCCGGAAGATGCGCAGTCGTCTTTCAAGACCCCCGGCCTCCCTTACAAGGTCGTCCCTGCCGATATCTTTTAATTTCGCCCTCAACGACCCGTGGTTGGTTTCCACTTCCAGACGCGCATCTTCGCCTTCTTCCAGCCACACATCAAAACCGCAGAAATTGCCGGTGGTGATCGTCTGCCACGAGATTTTATCTTCACCGATTAGTTCACACTTTCGTTCATGGTTCCAGATATTGATTTTTTCCATCCGCGTGATGCGCGCTGCCTTGAAGCGGGCTTCGCCGTCCCAATGGGTTTCCCGGCCTCGCCCGCGATATTCGGCCCCGCAGCATAAAACCCTGATGCGCGAGCTCAAGTCTTTTTTGCCGTAACCGTATAAGGTTTTGAGAACATTCTTGCCGCTGCGGATTTCGATGCGTTCAATGGGAGCCTGGGTGATTGTTTGCAGTCTAAGCGTTACCTCGTTGTCGCGGGTTTGTACGATGTCTCCCATCATCGCCGTGTTGATCTGTTCTTGATCCGGATTGTCGAACAGATTGGGGTCGCGGGCAAAAACCGTAGCTGGGGTTGGAAAATCTACCTGGACATCAAGATACAATCGGGCACCCGAAGTCCCGTAGTGATGGCGCCTGCGCTGACTTTCCAAAATACCTTTACGGGACAATTCCTCAGCCAGAAAACAAGTAAGGCCGCCATATGCGCCAAATTCCGAGGCACCGGGATAACTTGCCCCCGGTCTGCCTTTGTGGCCATCGCTATTGCAGACAACGCCGCAGCGGTAACCCAAGTCAAAACTGTCGGTCAGCAGCCATTCAAACGTGCCCCAGGCCGAATGGATTTCCACCGCTGTTTCAATACGGCCGTCATGAGCATAACCTATATCAGCATAACGTCCGCCAACATGGGCATAGACGATACAGTCTTCGGCTTTCAGTGCATTGAACAATTCATTGGCGTCATGAGCGTCGGTCCCAAGGTCCGACCTGTTGGGCAGCAAGGAATGTGACGACCGGTGAATTTGGCGGCCCTCGGTGGCAAAAAATACGTTGCGGTCGCCGCCGACAGCGGTATTTCCCGACCACTCATACCCGGGAAAGGTGACAAAGCGGCCTTCTTGCAGAAACTCAGCCGTCAATTCATTGATGTGAGCCCAGAACCGGTTATTGATTTGAAAGTCATTGGCCTGATGGGCGGTTACATCCAAAAAAGCCAGATCCCGGGCGAATTCGAAATAAGACCGGGCAGTGTTGAGGCCAACCGTCTCCCCGGTCTGGCCATGCAGGTCGCCCCAATAACCACCATGCCGGCCTGCCTCGATCACAAGCGGGGGTGATGCCGCGATAACACTATCGCCCTCGCCTAAAACAGTGATGCGCAAACACCCGGGCTGCAAGACTTTAAGATTGTCAAAACACAAAGACTTATTACCGGGTTTGTAGATAATTTCCTCGGGCAAGCCGTCTACGGGAAGTGTCGTCAGCAAACGGAAATTCCCGGCTGCCTGATCGGTCGGATTGCCCCATTTATCTTCGGCTTTTAGGCCGAAACAAAACCTCTCACCCGGCCGCCGCAAAGTCGGCAGCAGCGCTTTCCAGATTACGGGTTTGCCGGGCACAACGGCAATAGCCGGACTTTCGGCTATCGGAACATAATGTCCGACGGCACAAACGTCGGTCAAAACCTTGAACTCAAACTGATGCTCTACGGCGCTTGGCAGTTGCATGCCACCGGCCCTGGCAGAAACGCTGCCAAATGAGATGGTTATTTCATCACCCGGGCGTAAACAGCCCTTGCGGACTTCGATCGTCAGGCACTTGTTCCAGGGCCGTTGGTGTCCGTCCGGATCATATTTCAACTTAAGGTCAGCGCTGCCATTGGTGGTCGCCGATACGTAGTTATTTTCGCCTGAATTGTTAACCTGAAGCCGGCCAAAATCACTGACAACACGAAACACAACCCGGATGCTGCCGGTATCATCAATGCCCAGCTTACCTACCGTGTAGATCAGCTTGAATGACTGCGAACTGCGAGCTTCAAAGGCGCCCGTTGGTGCCAACTTCGCCGAACCGTAAGCAGAAATATCTGCCGAAGGCTCCGCCACGGGCCAGACATCACCCATCAAATCCGGTTTGATCATATCGACACCTTCAAAAAATCTAACGTTATCAAAAGCTGAATATAGTTGCGATGGCATTGTTAAATCCGCGCCAGAACTTTGTACAAACACTCTCTTTAGGCCAAGAAAAATTATTGCACCACGGTGTCTATTTGCCTACTGATAAGAGCAAATAACGCTGGTTCCTGTTCAGGAGCGATTTTTACACAAGAGGTGGATTATGAACGGTGCCGACAAGCTGTGCCAGACTTTGCTGGCAAATGATGTGGATGTCTGTTTTGCAAATCCGGGCACATCCGAAATGCATTTTGTTGCAGCTCTTGATCGCCGCCAGGAAATGCGTTGCATTCTCGGCCTCTTTGAAGGTGTTGTAACCGGCGCAGCTGACGGCTATGCCCGCATGGCGGAAAAACCCGCGGCAACCTTGCTGCATCTGGGTCCGGGCCTCGCCAACGGTCTTGCTAATCTGCATAATGCCAAACGGGCCGATACGCCGATGGTCAACATTGTCGGCGATCATGCCACCACTCACCTGGCTCTAGATGCCCCGTTGACCACAGATATTGTTGGCCTGGCAACGCCAATGTCGCATTGGGTGCGTTCCACGCCGTCGGCGGCACAAGTCGGCGCGGATGCTGCCGAAGCCATTGGCGTTGCCCGCTCTGCCCCTGGTAAGATCGCCACACTTATCCTGCCGGCCGATGCCGCCTGGTCAGAGGTACCGGAGGATCATCAAGACAAGATTGAAGTCGCAACGTTTCAGCCGCCCGAAGCGCCTAATGCAGCAGCGATTAAACAGGCCGCTGACGTAATCCGCTCAGGCCGCCAAACCTTGATGCTTCTGGGTGGCACTGCCATGCGCGCCGGTGCATTGGAGATTGCCGGAAGGATTTCCAAACACTGCGGCATCAACCTCATGGCGTCTCGATCAACCCCGCGCACTGAGCGCGGTGCCGGGCGTGTGGTTCTCGACCGGGTTCCTTATGTAGTTGATCATGCCGTCAAGGTGCTGGCCCCTTTCGAAGAAATTATCCTGGTTGGCAGCGGTCAACCGGTGGCCTTTTTTCTTTATCCCGACAAACCCGGCGCGATTGCAGCACCGGGTGCACAATTCACCGAATTGGGTGGTGTGCATCACAATCTTGAACTTGCTTTAGAGATGCTGGCAGACGAGTTAGGGGTGCCTGCAGATGTGCAACCAAAGCTGATGCCGCTTGGTGATAATTCATTGCCCGATGCAGGCGCGATTACGCCGCCCAGCTTTTCAGCGGCGGTGGTGCACGCTATGCCGGAAAACGCGATTATCTGTGATGAATCAATCACGTTCAGCCAGGCTATATCCAATCTCACCATGCAAGCCCCACCTCATGACTTACTGCAACTCACCGGGGGGTCGATCGGCATCGGCATTCCCTTGTGTATCGGGGCGGCCATCGCCTGCCCCGACCGCCGGGTTATCGCTCTGCAGGCTGATGGCAGCGGCATGTACACGGTCCAAGGGCTATGGACCCAGGCGCGCGAAAATCTCAACATAACCACTATTATTCTGGCCAACCGGCGTTATCAGATTTTACATGGTGAACTGGCAAATGTTGGCGGCGGTACAGCCGGGGTCAACGCCGCGCGCATGCTTAACCTTGATGATCCCGATCTTGACTGGGTGTCGCTGGCACGAGGTTTCGGCATCCCGGCCGTTAAAGTTGATTGTGCACAAGCACTCGCACAGGAGATAAAAAAAGCCGTTCAGCATGACGGGCCATACCTGATAGAAGCTTTGATATAAAGTAGTTCAGCCAGAGTGAGGCAAGTGTTTCTGATTTATTGCATCACTACGGCACAATATTAAGCAACTGCTAAGGAAGTTTGGCCATACTCATCGCAATATATTTTATGTGCCTTTTTTGACAGCTTCAGGTTTTGAACGTTATTGACCGCGATCAAAGCTCTTGAGTTGTCTCACCGAGGCTTCAGAGGCAGATATGGCAAAAGCACATTTTCACAAGAACCAGCGCGTTTTCGTAAAACCGGTTGGCACCTGGGCGATTATTGAAGGACTTGTTCCCCAATGGGCCAAGGGGGTCGAAGAGCCAATAAAAATAACCTATGATGTCGGTCTTGGCCGCGAATTTGGCAGTGACGAATTGCAGTCAGAGGAAGTTGCAATTTCATCAGAGCTTAACGGTGGTGTGGAATGGCGCCTCATTCGAGGCCAAAATAAATGGAAATCTGCTGAGGAATGCAGCCATCATCCTCATCCTGGAACCTATCCGGTGGTGGTTACTAACGATCAGGACTGGGGCGGCTGGAGAGTGCCGGGCGCTGAATATGATCACAATCCCGCTGAAGTCGAATGGCAGGCCCGGGTAATTTCGCATTCCCTAAGTTGCGTTAATCTTCTGCGCAAAATTACTGATTATGCCGAAGAAGCACCGGAAAACCTGTCCAACCAGCTTGTCAGCATGGTTTTGGATGCCAAGAATATCCTTAAATCCATAGAAAACTGATCTTTATTGCCGCTAAGCGAAATTAGGCGGCAATCTCCTCTACACGCTATTGATTGCGGGCTGAAGGCCTGTTCAAATGGGGCCGGAATACCCATTCTTTCGCGTTTGAGCCTTATTTATGAAAACTGAAACTCCCGAGCACGTTTACCTTAAAGATTATACTGCACCCGACTATCTGATCACCACGGTCAACCTTGAGGTAAAGTTGGCGCCTGCTGCCACCCGCATCAAATCAACCCTCACGATCAAAGCAAATGAGGCGGTGAAACC
>JAJFHR010000005.1 GCA_021775515.1 Hyphomicrobiales bacterium
ATACCTGGTCGACAAGTTCCTGTTCTTTTTCGATGAGCGGATGATTGTCGGGTAGTGGTGCCCGGTTCCGGGTGATGACATCGGCAATTGCAGATATGCCGATCATCCACGGGTTAAAGGCTTCCGAAAACAGATAGCGACTGGTCCGCATCGGGTGCATCCACTTCATTACTTCGGCCGAGAGCGGATTGGTCAGGGTCTGAACCCAGGGGCTGACGAAATTTTTATAAATGGTTTCGTTAAACTCTGAAGTAGTCCGGACCCGCTCAAACGCTTCGGTTTGCTGCAGGTATTCAAGATCCTCAACATCGCGTTCCTCAAAGCGCACGGTATATTGAGGTTTGCGACAATCCGGGTCGTTCGTCGGGTTGTCGATCTTCATTTCATAAAGCCCGGGTTCAAGAGCCTCAATGTCGTCGAGACTTTCGAAAATGGCGCGATGTTCGAACAGCGCGACTTTTGCTGAAACGAAAATACCCAGGTGGCCAACATGCGGATTTGTCAGATAAATGATCCGTTGGCCCGCCTGTTTGAGATCTTCCGTATCTTTGTAAACGGCAGGAATCCAACCGAGCGCCTGGTGTGGAGGGGTAATATTGTCGCCATATGAAGCGAAAATAACCAGCGGATTGCTGAGGCGCCTGAGATCTGCCAGGCATCCGTCACAAATACGGAATTTTCCCTGCTCCAGTTTATTACCGATGAACAGGTTTTCGACGATCGCTAAAATTTCCTCGCGGCTGAGGGAATAAAATCCATTCCACCAGCGCTCGAATTCAAGAAATCGCTCGCTCTCGCTGTCTACCTTGATAAAGAGGTTTGCATATTTCTCCCAGATAGCTTTTTCCGGTTTGAGGTTTTCGAAATTTTGGGCGAGCCAGGCGCCGTCAAAACGGCCATCACCAAGGTCGGAAATAAAATGCGTCAACCACGCGCCACCCAGAAGTCCGCCAGAAACGCGCATTGGATTAACACCGGAGTCTCCTGCCCAATAAGACAGTGGCGATCCATTGAGAACCGTAGGGCCGGCCAAACCTTCGCAATCAGCCGCCAGCAGGGTTACGGCCCAACCAGCCTGGCAATTGCCATAAAGCACCGGCGGTTTGTCGGGGTGGCGACGGGCAACTTCACCAACAAAAAGTCTGAGCGCATGATGGACATCAGCCAAGGTTTGCCCGTGTGAAGGTTCCGGAAAGAAGATTACGAAATAAACCGGATGGCCCTCATGCAAAGCCATGCCGACTTCTGATTCCCGCTTGAAACCGCCAATGCCGGGTCCGTGCCCGGCGCGCGGATCAACGATAATAACCGGTGGTTTTGCCGGATCGACGCAATCATCCCAGCAATCCTCACCGATTTCGACGATCCGCAACAAAGCATAGTTCGCCGGGTCATCAAAGTTTCGGGCATCCAGAATTGTTTCGTATTTGAAGTCAAGCAACGGTGGCAGGCCCGCGCGTTCATGCTCAAGCATGTTGTTGGCGCGTTGGCGCAATACATCACAAAAAAGGACACCACGCTGCATCGCATCAAGCAGGTATGGCCAGGCTTCTTCAACTGAAGCGGGTGTTGCTTGAATGGTTTGTGCTTGCCGCTGGTGATTGGGTGAGCTTTTGAACTCGGGCTGTTCGGTGGCGGGGTGCTTTTTAGATACCTTGGTTAGCGGATCTGTGCGTTTGAGCGCTTTGCGTTTGATCGGTATGGTAGCTGGTGCATTCATCATACGTACTCACTTATTTGAGGTTAGTCCTGAGGTTCGTCGGTAAAAAGCCCATCTCTTATATGCTGGTCCAATACCAGAAGCATGAGGGCCAGACGGTCATTGGTCGTGTTGGATGCACCAGCCGTCACCCGACCATCGCTCCACAATACCGAAACGGCAACGGCGTCAATTTGGTCGATATTTTCGAGACCCGAGGAGAAAATCTCCGCGACGGTCGTCCCATGCAGGCTGTAGATATCACTCATCGGTAGTTCCTTTCATTTAAAGAGGCGGTAAGGGAGAACACCGGCCAAAGCGTGTCTCCTTTTTTCAAATTCATTTGACACACTTTAATCCTTTGTTTTTGCGCGTGTCTTTCTCGCAAAACCGGTGCCCACTTTTGCGAGACACGCTTTAGCTGGTAACCCCTGATCACGCTGCCCAGCCGGGTGTGTAAGGCACCGTCTTGGTTGTTGGGACAGGACCCAGATTGGTTAGGTAGTCACGGGTCAGGGGAACCGCGTCGCGTCGTTTAGCAAGTTGCAGTTGAAAGACGAAATGGTCTCCGCCGCGAAAGGCAGCCTCGCTGAGGGCTAGATAAAATTCCCACATGCGGCAGAACCGTTCGTCCAGGCGCTGAGCGACGAGTTCCCGATTTGCCTCAAAGCGATTACGCCAGGCGCGCAAGGTTTCGGCATAATGCAACCGCAAAATCTCGATGTCAGTGGCCCACAGTCCACTTTGCTCGACGGCCGTTAACGTTTCCGACAGGGCGGGTGAATAACCACCCGGGAAAATATATTTGCCAATCCAGGAACTCGTGCTTGAGGGCCCGGCCATGCGGCCGATGGAATGGAGGACACAGACGCCGTCTTCGGCAAGCAGGTTTTTTATGGTGGAGAAAAACTCCGGATAGTGATTGACACCAACATGTTCGAACATACCTACCGACACAATGCGGTCGTATGTTCCTTTTTCTTCACGGTAATCGCGAAGGTGAAAATGTACCTGCTCGGAAAGTCCCTGTTCTGCAAGACGCTGATTGGACATTTTCAACTGTTTTTTGGATAAAGTGAGGCCGGTTACCTCGCCGCCGCCTGCTTGAGCCAAATAGATCGCCAAACCACCCCATCCTGATCCGATGTCAAGGACGCGCTGGCCCGGCTCCAGCAGTAATTTTGCCGCAAGGTAACGTTGTTTGTTGAGTTGAGCAGTTTCCAGATCGTCATCGGGGTTATTGAAATAAGCACAGGAATATTGCTGATTGCGGTCTAAAAACAGGTCGTAAAGCCAATTGGGCAGGTCATAATGATGCGCGACACGAACCCGCGCCTTGTCTATCGGGTTATATTGTTGCCAGTAGCGTAATAGCCGTGAAAGCCGGTCGTGCAGGGCATATATGGGGTCGCGTTTTGCAAACTTCATGTTGCTGGCAACGATGTCCAGGAAATCCGCCAATGAGCCTTTTTCTATGGTCAAAGCACCGTCCATATAGGCTTCACCGATGTATAAATCCGGATTTAGATACAGCTTGCGATGAAGGGCTTGTTCATGCAGCCGAATGGTTACTTTGGGGCCAGGAGCGCCTGAATATGAATGGTGTGAACCGTCTGCACCGATTACGTCGAGCGTGCCGATGCAAATGGTTTTTTTGAGCAGACGAGATAACAACATTTCGATTTCCTTTCCAGTTTAGCCACAATGGCCGGTTGAAGGGCAGTCGGGTTTACAACTGATTGCCGGGGCTGATGCGCCTGGAGAAAAAGTTGTAAAGCGGAACGAAGATGAGTGCGATGTACCAGCCGTAGGCAAAGGTTTCGGCCAACCCGAGGGCAAAGCTTGACCAACTGATCCAGGTAAAGCCAGGCAATAGAGACGCCCAAGCCGGGTTCATGGCCAGAGAGGGAAACCACAGGTCAAAAAGCACGCATAATACGAAAGTTATCGATATGAAAAATCCCAGGCTCAGGCCCAAGGAAACAATGGAAAGGCGACGAGCTGTTGGTGCTGTCAACGGCAAATGAGTGTGATTATGCGGTTGAAATGTGGATGCGGTATTAGACATGAGAATGCTCCAGTTTTTGAGTAGGTGTGTTGCCGGCGTAAAGAGGGGCGTCGAGGTACAATTCGGGTGCTGCTTCAAAAATTTCCCGGCAATCTCGTGAGCAGAAGTAATAAGCATGGCCAGCGTGTACGCAGGACTTGGCGTTGCGCGTGGATATGGTTTTCTTGCAAACGGGATCTACTTCTTTTTCGGGCGCTACCCAGTTGGTTTTAGTTGTGGTCAAAGTCCCGGGCTCATATACATTTTGGCGGCGTTCTTGCTCGGGCGCCAACATGTTGAAGCGGGATCCCATGCGCATAACTAGGAAAAAGAATCCGGCCCATAAAATCAGTGAAAGCAGAAATTCCATGGATTACCTTCCTTTTAGTGATGAGGCTCAGGGCCTCGCCGATGCCACTTTTGCGAATGTTACGATTACTTACTTATATGGATAAATTTGGCAGGTAATCGACGGTGAGCCAAGCTGCATCGGGTAACAGTTCGTCACAAGGTTGGTGGCGGTTACAAGCCGTTACAATATTTTCTGGTGCCGCTTTGCTGCCAGGTGATAGGTTGAGGCCTATGAACACATCGATGGCGGAAAATCTGGGCCATATCCTGGTGGTGGACGATGATCGTGAAATCCGCGATCTGCTCGGGCGGTTCCTGAAAAAACACGGGTATCGGGTAACAACCGTCGCTGATGGTAAGGAGATGCAGCGTGCCCTTGAGGGCTGGAATATTGATCTGGTTGTTCTTGATTTAATGCTGCCTGGCGAGGATGGGCTTTCATTGTGCCGGGGTTTGCGGGCCAAGTCGAATATTCCCATCATCATGTTAACGATGATAAGCGAAGAAACCGACCGGATTATTGGTCTGGAAATGGGTGCTGACGATTATCTACCTAAACCATTTAGCCCACGTGAACTGCTCGCCCGGATGAAAGCGGTGTTGCGGCGGGCACAAAAAACCCCAAATGCCAATTCCACAGCCCGGGCCAAGATTCTCAGCTTTGCCGGCTGGACGCTTGAGATCGGCCGCCGAAGTCTAAAATCCCCGGATGGGTTGCTGGTCGACCTCAGTTCAGCAGAATTTGATCTCCTGGTAACGCTGGCCGAGCACCCGCAGAAAGTACTGAGCCGCGACCAGCTTCTGGACCTCACCCATGGCCGCACCGAGGCTGCTTTTGACCGCAGCATCGACATGCAGATTAGCCGCCTGAGACGCAAGATAGAAACTGACCATACTCAACCGGAATTGATCAAAACCGTCCGCGGCGGCGGCTACACATTCGCAGCTGTGGTGACACAAGATGAAACGATTGATACCTGATACCATTGTTGCCAGAACGCTGCTGGTGTTAATTTTTGGACTGGCGCTTTCGCACGCTATCAGCCTTGCCTTATACATCACTGATCAATCGAGCGCTGCGATGTTCAGAAATGGCGAGCAAATTGGCGGCCGCATAGCCACCATTGACCGTTTGATTCGGGCCTCGGCAAAAACCGAACGCCAGCACCTGGTTGATCTTGTCAATGGTCCCCGCCTTCTTGTAACCTGGACAGAACAAAGCGCAATCGGTGAACAAGAGGTTAGTGATTGGCAGAAGGGTTCTCTTCTTCAGGCCCTGGGCACCCATCTGAATCCAGATAGCCGCCGCAACGTGCGGATTAAGCACCTGGGCATGAGGCAACGCGAAGACGGGGCCGAAGAGGCCATGATGGTTTCTCTGTCGCTGCCGGATGACAGTTGGTTGAATTTCACCGTGCTGGTCAAAAAACCTGAATCTTTCTGGTCTATTCGTTTCGGTCTTTCCATGGCGGTGATGTTAATGGCCGTCGCCCTCCTGTCGGCTTTGGTCGTGCATCACCTGGTCAGGCCGCTGGCCACCTTTGCCCATGCAGCACAGCGGCTGGGTGTTGACGTCGGGGCGCCACCGCTGCCGGAAAGCGGCCCTGCCGAAGTGCGTCAGGCAAAACGGGCATTTAACGAAATGCAAGACAGGATTCGACGTTTTGTTGAAGATCGCACACAAATGATTGCGGCTATTTCTCACGACCTGGGAACGCCAATTACGCGCATGCGGCTGCGGGCCGAGTTAGTTGAGGACGATGATCAACGGCAGAAAATGCTCGCTGACCTTGATGATATGGAGAAGATGGCGTTTTCAGCTTTGTCTTTTGCGCGTGATGAAGCCGCCCACGAACCTCAAGCGATGGTTGATCTTCGAACCCTGCTGCAACGGGTTTGTGATAATACCAGCGATACCGGGTATCCAGTATCGCTGGATATAGGTGATGATGTCGTGCCCTATGACTGCCGCCCGGTAGCCTTGCGCCGCGCCTTGAGCAATCTTGTCGAAAACGCTGTTAAATACGGCGGCGAGGCCCGGGTTTCGTTGTTGGAACAAGCAGGGGCGATTGTTGTCCGGATCGAGGATAACGGGCCGGGCATTGCTGAAGCGCGCAGGGAAGAGGCATTCAAGCCGTTTCACCGGCTTGAGGGTTCACGCAACCGGGAGACCGGCGGCACCGGCCTGGGCCTGACGGTTGCCCGTACCATCGTTCGCGCTCACGGTGGCGATCTCATTTTAAGCAATCTTGATGGCGGTGGGCTGCGGGTGGAAGTTATGCTTCCGCGATGATCTTTGCTGCTAAACGCTTTTGGTATTTTTAACCGAAGCGTCTACAGATCGACGATAAGGTCAGGCTGGGCTGACTTTAGTGCAGAGATTATGGGATCAAGTGCAATTGCCTGCCCGCTGTGATGCACTCCTGGGGGGTGCTGGCCAGATATAACCTGGCGAGCGGTTTCGGCGGCGGCGATTGCCGTCATCTGGGCTTCTTTGCGGCCGGTCAGGCCCAAGATCAGCGTTTGCGTTTCAGCTTTAGCGTGCACAGCGACGCCGCAGATGTCCGAGCCCACATGAACCCTCATGAATAACCACAGTGCGGCCTTCCGCATCCAGCTTCGGCGCAAAAGCCGGGCTAGACCAGCGTTTGAAAACCTGGCAAACAGCCAGGTCGAGATCCGATCGTCAAAGCGAATCCATGTCGACACCGAAGCAATATCCAGTGTTCGGGCGATGATGTGCTGGTCTGGAAAATTGAAACGATAGGCCGGGCGCTCGACGGCTTGTCCTGGTAGCGCGAGATTGAGGCTTTCGCTGAAGCTGCGCACCAACGCTGGCTGCCCGTTTTGCCGTATCTCATATTCCGCATCAAGGTTGTCGAACATCCATTCCAGCGCGGCCTGGCCATGATGATCGCCGAGGCCAAGTTCCAGCAGGATGTCAATTTGTTCAACGCCTGGCATTTTCTCTCGCGCTCGTGCCGCCAGCAGGTTGGTAAGCCCAGGTGCTACGCCAACGCTGAGGATAGCTGTAACGTGTTTTTGCTTAGCGAGCTTGTTCAGCTTTTCTACCCGGGACAGGAAGTCATAGTTGGCGCTGATATCGATATAGTGGATAGCGTTGAGGAAACAGTGTTCGACAAAATGCGTGTCGGTCTGATCAAGGCAGACGAGCGCTAAGGCGACATCATCAAGTGTGTCACCAAGGTCTTTTGAGAAAATATCGAGTGTGCGGCCTTCTGCATTGTGGCCAATTTCTGAAGCAGCTGTTACGGCCTTGTTTAAGCTGCGGCCTGCGATCGCAACCCGGCCGGGATAAAGAGGTGCTAGCCATTTGGCTATCGCCCGGCCGACCTGCCCGTAACCTCCGACAATCAATATTTTATTTCTGAGAGGCGGCGAGTTTTTGTTTTTCTGTGCCATTTTAAATTTCCAGGCCAGTGCGTTCTGGCATCGTCATCAGTATAAATTTCGAAGGTTTCACTCAAAGGTTTTCATCGAGATAATCAACCCAAAGTGTTTCATCAAGCCTGTACCGGCCGAATTTTTCAAGCGTGAGGTAGAACTCCGGCATTGGAAAGCTAAAACCGACTGAAAAATGTCAAATGATTATGTAACCAAGTCCCAATAGGGGGGATCGCCAAACCGGGCACTGAGGAAATCGATCAACAGACGCAGTTTTGCCGATAAGTGCCGATTGGGCGGATAAAGAGCATAGATTGCAATCTCCGGCGGCTGGTAATCGGTCAAAAGGCTTATCAGTCGACCCGCCTGCAATTCAGCACCAACGATGAATGTCGGCAATAGGGCGATGCCTGCGCCTCTGAGCGCTCCGGCGATCAACATTTCCGCATTATTTGAACACAGCATTCCATTAATAAGGATACTGTGCAGCCCGTCCGGGCCGTCGAGGTGCCAGGTGCTGCCGGTTGGCAGGTAGCCATAGTGGAGGCAATTGTGAAATTTCAAATCGGCGGGCTTTTTAAGCTCGGGATGGTCCTGTAAATAACCGGGAGCTGCGCACAGGACGCGTTTTGCCGGCGCCAGCTTTTTCGCGATCAGGCTGGAATCGGTCAGTTTGGCGATGCGGATCGTCAAATCAAAACCTTCTTCGATCGGATCGATGAAACGATCATTCAATGTCGCTTCAATACGGACCTTGGGGTAAAGTTCCATGAAATCGGCAATGGCTGATCCCATGTGCAAGGTTCCAAATGACATTGGCGCATTGAGGCGTATGGAACCTTTGGGCTCGCCTTGTAACTCCTGTACATGTAAATCCGCATTTTCAAGATCCGCCAGGATGGTAACGCAGCGATCATAATAAGCCGCGCCGGTTTCCGTAGGGCTGACAAACCGGGTGGATCTGTTGAGCAGTTGAGCGCCCAGGTTGCCTTCCAATTGCGAAACCGACTTGCTGACTGCGGATCGTGACAGGCCAAGCTCCCGGGCAGCTGCGGTAAAACTATGTGCTTCCACAACTTTGATGAAGGTTCGGATCGCTTCAAACTTGTCCATAATCAAATTGTCAACTAAAACGCACGTTGCATGTGAAAATAAGCAGTCTTGTTGAACTACTTGATGCAAATTAAATCTAACAGTACGGCAAATCAAGTTGAAAACGAGAGGAGAAAAACATGATCCGTCTAAGACCTGCTGAAGAGCGTGGACATGCAAATTTCGGTTGGTTGAATTCCCGCCACACGTTTTCATTTGGCCACTATTATGACCCCGGACACATGGGCTTTGGCCCCTTGCGCGTTATCAACGATGACAGGGTGGCACCGGGAATGGGGTTTGATGCGCATGGCCATAAAGACATGGAAATTATCTCTTATGTTCTGGAAGGGGCTCTTGAGCATAAAGATAACATTGGAACCGGATCGGTAATTCGCCCCGGTGAGGTCCAGCGCATGACCGCCGGTAGGGGCATTCGCCATAGCGAGTACAATCATTCAAAAACCGAAGGTGTGCATTTTCTGCAAATCTGGATCGTGCCGGAAGAAGAAGGACTTGAGCCGGCTTATGAGCAAAAAGATTTTGGCGAGGAAAGACGCGGCAAATTCAGGCTCGTTGGTTCGAGAGACGGGCGTGAGGGGTCATTAAAAATACACCAGGATGTCGACCTCTACTCAGCTCTTCTTGAGGGTGGGCAGGAAACCTCGCACTCCATCAAAAAGTTGCGAAAGGTGTGGGTGCAGGTTGCCAGCGGAGCGGTAAACCTGAACGGGCAGCAACTTTCTTGCGGAGACGGAGCGGCTGTCAGTGATGAAAAAGAAATAACCCTTAGAGCAACTTCGCCGGCAGAAGTTTTGCTGTTCGATATGGCGTAAGAAAAAACGAAAAAACTAAGGTTCAGCCTTAATCAAACTAATGTAAACAGGAGCAAAAAATGACAAAACTGGAACTTCTCACCCCGCAAAACTGCCAGGTTATTTTCATTGATCATCAGCCGCAGATGGCTTTTGGCGTTCAAAGCATTGATCGTCAGGCGCTAAAAAACAACGTGGTTGCTTTGGCAAAAGCAGCACAGGTTTTCGAGGTTCCAACCACGATGACAACGGTGGAGACGGAGAGTTTTTCGGGGCATACCTACCCTGAGCTCCTGGCTGTTTTCCCGGAAAGCCCGCTGCTTGAGCGGACGTCGATGAATTCCTGGGATGATCAAAAGGTGCGCGATGCGCTTGCAAAAAACGGCCGTAAAAAAGTCGTGGTCTCGGGACTGTGGACAGAAGTGTGTAACAACATGTTTGCCTTTGATGCCATGCGTGAGGGAGATTATGAAATCTACATGGTTGCCGATGCCTCAGGCGGGACTTCGAACGAGGCTCATGACTATGCCATGCAGCGCATGATCCAGGCAGGTGTCATACCGATGACCTGGCAGCAGGTGTTGCTGGAGTGGCAGCGTGACTGGGCGCGCAAGGAAACATACGATGCCACATTGGACGTTGTGAAAGAACATTCAGGCGCTTATGGCATGGGGGTTGATTACGCCTATACCATGGTCCACAAGGTGCCCGAGCGGGTTGAGCATGGTCTTAAAATTGATCCCGTTGCCGCAAACTAATTTAAACGGCGGTGTACCGGGTGCACCGCCGTTCATCGCAATTTTCGCAGGTTAAGGCTCACTGGAATAAGGTATTGGACTTGGGGTGGCGTCATTGCTAGAGGTGGGGCAGATGGCGGATAAGCCACATGCATTGATAAAGAAATCCAGGGAAAAAACATGAGCACAACCAAGTTTGCGGAAACACCATTGAAAACGGGCAGGTTTTCCCGCCATGCCACCTGGCTGGAATTGTTTTATGATCTGGTTTATGTGGTGGTCATTGCCAAACTTGCCCACTTCATCACGGTGCCTTATGACGGGCATGTGGCCATCGCCAAATATGCTCTTTTTGCTGCACTATTCGTGCCGGTGTGGTGGGCCTGGACCGGTCACATGATGTTCCAGAACCGCTTTGATCCAGATGACGTCCCACATCGCATTCTAACACTTGCACAAATGCTTGCCGCTTGTTTCATGGCAATTTTTATCACTGAAGCTTTCGGCGAGGGAGCAAATGCTTTTGCCCTTTCTTATGTTGCTATTCGCGGCATTTTAGTGGTGATGTATTGGCGTGTGCACCGGTTGAAGGGAGATCACACCAAAATAACCCGCCTGTTTGTTTTCGGGTTTTCGGCTGGAGCTTTATTTTGGCTCGCCTCGGTGTTTGTACCGGCGCCATGGAAATTCGCGATGTGGGGTGCGGGCCTGGCCATAGATATGATCACGCCCTGGGTTGGACGAAAGCTGTTGTCGAAGGCATCCGTTCATGCCTCCCACCTGCCCGAGCGGCTGGGACTTTTGACAATTATCGTGCTGGGTGAGGCCATTGTCAGCATTGTAAGCGGTATTGAAGGAAGCGGGGTCAACGGTATGACGATGGTTGCTATGCTGTTGGGTTTCCTTCTGCTGGGTGCAATCTGGTGGCTGTACTTCCACTCACTGGAAACTTCTTTGATGGACGCCAAATATACCAACGGCCAACTTGCTATATATGGACATTTGCCGGTGTATATGGGGCTGGTCAGTGTTGCTGCTGGTGTGCGATATGGAATTACCGCGGATATTCCAGTGGTTGAAATGGCCGTGCTATTATGTGGTGGTCTGTTGCTTTTCCTGCTTCCGTTACAATTTATTCACGGCATCAGGTTACAGGGAAGTCGCGCACGGCGCTTTTTTGTAACCAATTTGGTCCTGAATTCCTCGCTGATCGGGATCGCTGCTGCGTCTGTTTATATTTCCCATATTTGGGTGCTCGGACTGGTCGTTGCGGTATATGTTGCCTATGTACTGCATGAAACGCCAAGATATGAGAAACAACCGGCGGCGAGCTGAAAAACCACGAGTTTGGCCGCAATTTGCTGCGACTTGTAAACATCTGATAATGAACGCCAGGTGATTTTCTCTGTTTTTGAAGATTTCATCGCAGATTGCAGCCGGTTCGATTTTGCCGGTTTTACCTGGCTTGAATTCAGCGAATATCAATTTTTTTAGTACGCTCTATTGCATATTTAATTTCTCGTATATAAGTGATAATTGATACAATCAGAAATCAAAATCAGGAGAGTGAAAATGTTTAAAACTGCAAATGTTGGCACCATAGACCGTTCAATTAGATTGCTGCTCGGTGCAGCGCTTATTGCGTCTCCCTATTTCTTTGCCTCAACGCTGTGGGATAATACATTGGTGCGGTTCATCGTCCCGATCGTTGGCGTTATTCTAATCCTGACCGCTCTGGTTCGTTTCTGCCCAATTTATCGGCTAATTGGGGCAAGCACATCCACGGAGGCCGGAGATGCCGACTGAATTTACACCCTTTCTGTCACTGATTGGCGGCGGGCTTATTGGCCTGTCAGCGGTGATTATGATGGCCGCCAATGGTCGAATTGCAGGAATTAGCGGCATTGTTTCAAGGCTGTTGCCACCATCTATTGATCGCGCCGGATTACCGCAAGGTTTGTCCTTTTTAGCTGGTCTGCTGTTGGCGGCACCGGTGTATTTTATGGCAACGGGCAATCCGCCTTCCCAGACCGTTTCAGATAATCTGCTGTTGCTCGGCGTTGCTGGAATTCTTGTGGGTTTCGGGTCGGTTCTTGGAAGTGGTTGTACAAGTGGCCACGGTGTTTGTGGGATTTCCCGCTTTTCGCGGCGGTCAATTGTGGCAACACTGACCTTTATGGCAACGGCGTTCATTACCGTTTTTCTGCTGCGCCATGTATTTGGAGGCTGAAAAATGAAAACCTTATCAGCACTTCTTTCCGGCCTGCTCTTTGGCTTGGGGCTCATTATCTCCGGCATGGCCAACCCGGCAAAAGTACAGAACTTTTTGGATTTGCTTGGGACCTGGGATCCAAGCCTGGCATTCGTTATGGGTGGTGCGGTTTTAGTTACCGATTCAGGTTTCTGGCTGGTTGAAAAACAGGCATAACCGTTTTTCAATGATGTGTTCCTGTTGCCGACGCGAACAGATATGGACAGCAGACTGCTCGCCGGTGCTGCGGTATTTGGCATTGGTTGGGGGCTTGGCGGGTTTTGCCCGGGACCGGCTATCACAGCCTTGCCTTTAGCAGCAAACGGCACATTGGTCTTTGTTCCAGCAATGCTTGTGGGCATGATGCTCGGTAAACTCGTGGGGCGCTTGCCGGTTCAAACAGCCGCCGCATAACGCCCCACGAAAAGGCCGTATTGTTTAATCTGATTTTTGCGGAAGATTTTCGCTGATTAACGTATAAA
Organism: Hyphomicrobiales bacterium; assembly: GCA_021775515.1. GTDB lineage: Bacteria > Pseudomonadota > Alphaproteobacteria > Rhizobiales > JAJFHR01 > JAJFHR01. The sequence continues at coordinate 12,880 of JAJFHR010000005.1, forward strand.
ATTCGGCCGGTGTTTCCAACATTGGGTAATGACCGGCGCTTTCCATAACCTCCATGCGAACGCTTGTAAGCTGTTTGAGGTAGGTTTCTTTCATAACATCGGGGCCGACGGCACCATCGTGGACGCCGGCGATTACCAGCACTGGTGATGAGATTTCCTTTACCTCTTCGGCAAAATTTGTCCCGGTCCAAGCGTCGAAATAGCCAAGATAAGCTTCGCGGGTGATTGCGCGCCGGGCTGCCGCGGTTAAATCATTCAAAACGCTGTGAGCAAAACGTTTGCCGGTCAGGATATTAAATAATTCTGCAAGGGCTGCATCATCGTCAGCAGTTGATTGAAAAAACGCGCGCGTGTCTGCATCCATTTCAAATCCTGAAGCCGCTACCGGGGTAACAGCAATGGCTGACAAGACACGAGAGGGCGCTTTAAGAGCTACGCGCTGAAGTGCCATGCCGCCCATGGAGTGGCCAATAATGTGAAATTCTCCCCAGCCCAGACTGCCCGCGAGTTGGAGCGCATCATCGGCAATTTCGTCGATGGTGTATTTGCCTTTTAGGTGTCGTGATCGCCCATAACCACGATAATCCATCCGGGCTATGGTATAACGCGAATGATCAAACAGCGGCATGACAGCATCATAAACGCCCATGTCGCTAAGCCAGCCATGCAGAACCAGCAGCCGAACCGGGCCATATCCGGAAACCTGGCATCCAATTGTCATGTTTTTCTCTCCCTTAGATAATTCTTGAGGTTAAATTTCGTCGGCAATTAAGCCTCAAGGAAGAGATGCAGACACCTGCCAATTCATCCTAACTTTCGCTGGAATCAGCCAATCGTATCGGAATGACGTTGTCTGTTTTTTCGTTATTGCGGGTATTGCGCAATTCGAGCGGACTCATTGAAAATCGCAATTTGAAGCGCTCGGCAAAACGCGATTGTGACTGGTAGCCGCAGGCCAACGAAATCTGGCCTATCAACATGGAGGATTCCATGACCAGCGCCATGCCCTGGTCTAGGCGGACCTCCTCCAACAGGTCGCGGAAACCAATGCCTTCTTCACGAAGGTTGCGTCTTAATGTACTTTCGCTAACCCCTAGTCTCCGGCACGCTGTATTCATCCGCCAGGCCCGGGCCGGATCGAGCAAAAGAAGTTGTTTGAGGCGATGGCGCCAACTTTGATGCAGTTTTAAGATGAGGTTGCCAACCAGACCCTGACGGGCAAACAACAACATCAGTTCTGCCATCCGATGCCGGGTTTGTGCCGGATCGGATGAAAACCGGTTTAACCACGAGATCCAGCTTGCTGTCGCAGATAAAATTTTTGCACTTCCCTTAGCCTGCCATCTCGGCGTCAGGTCCCAATTGTCGAATTGAGCGCCGTAAAGCTCGCGGAAAAGAGAAATAGTATCGGCATCAAAGCGCATGGCGATGCCCAGGTAGCGGCCCTCGCGGGCATCGGGAGTGTTTTCAACGTCAAAACTAATGTCTTCAGGCAGGATCAGCATTTCTCCCGGGCCTGCCTTGTAGACGCGGTCTTCGAGGGTGATGGCCTTTTCTCCAAGGATGGCAATCATGACGGACGGAAAACTCAGCGCCATGCGTGTTAGTGATTGTTTTGTTGTACATCGGTTTATGCCAAATCGGATTGAATGGGCGTCATCGTCCTTTTGGGAATAGCGGTCGAGCTCTAAATGCAGTTCGCAAAGTGA
>JAJFHR010000041.1 GCA_021775515.1 Hyphomicrobiales bacterium
AATAGGTGCCGGACTGTCGTTGGACGATTTTGGCACCGGATATTCCTCGTTGAGTTACCTCCATAGTTTTCCGTTCAACACTATCAAAATTGACAAATCCTTTGTTCATAACGACGACGGCGATCAAACCAGCAATATTATTCTCAAATCAGTGGTCGCTCTTGCCCATGACCTTGGCATGCAGGTGGTAGCCGAAGGCGCCGAAATGATCGAAGAGGCTGATCTTCTTAAAGAATTGGGATGTGAATTTGTTCAAGGTTTCCTTTTTGGTGAGCCTTCGAATGCCCGCGAAACCCAAAAGCTACTCAGTCTCAAGCCGATGTCTTCCGAGCAGACGGTTGCTGCATCTATATTTTCTAAACTGGGCAAACAGAAACCAGCGGAAAAAGAAGCGGAAGCAATTGAAATTGCTGTGATTAAATCCGCTGACAGCGACGAGACTGAAGCTGTGGTTTCTGAACAGGGGCAAGAGGGCGTCGTTGAGGACATTGCCGCTGTTCAAATCCAGGTAGGAGACATTCCCGAAGAAGCGGAAATCGGCCTGTCTGGCTTGGAACAACCGGCGCAACCTGCTGGGGACATCTCTGAAAGTCAGGTTGAGGAGATAAGCGAACCACCTGTGGAAAAAAGTAAGTCCGCCAGGAAGGGTGAACAAGTATCTTCTGGCAAAGACGAGGGCTCCCCTGTCGTTGATGAAGAAGCAATAAAGGGAGATGAAAAACCTGCTGAGCACGCACCAACTGATGAATTGCCATCAAAAACCGATCCAATTGTTCCCGAAACTAGTGAGCCCGAAATTAGTGAGGAAGTTGACGGGGTAAAACCAAAAGTAGTTGCCGCCCCGTTGGAAGGTGTCGCCAAGAGCGAAGAAATTGACGAACCTTCAAAAATAATACCGCTCGACGTAGCTTCTGACGACCAGACAGAAAAAACAAACGCCAGCGAAAAATCCGAAAAAGCTACAGAGGACAACAACAAACCTGCGCAACCACCTGTCGAGCAAAAAGCTCAAAAGGTTGCCAAAAAACAGCAGGAAAAGGAAAAATCAGCCGAAGAGATCAAAAAGGCCCAAATCGCCGGGAAACTCGCCTCAACCGCAAAACCGGTGCCAAAACCAAAATCCCGGTCCAGTCGTCATAGAAGACGAAAAAAGGGGAATAGGCCCAAAAAAACCAAGGCGTGAACTGCAGGGTTGTCGCCCTCAAACAGGTCTATTTGAGCGCCTCACGCTTCAATGCCGGGAATTGCTTTTAGGCATGGCCGGCAGTTGTTGATAACAGCGCCGGGTCGACACCGATTTTAGCCAAAGCCATTTCATATTTGCTGTCGCAGTCTTTGGCAAAAATTAAGTCGCTATCTGCGGCGCAATGCAACCACCCATTTGATTGAATTTCATTTTCCAACTGGCCGGGGCCCCATCCGGCATAACCAAGTGCCAGGATCGCCTGTTTTGGACCGCGGCCAATGGCAATAGCACGCAAAACGTCCAGTGTCGCGGTTAGCCCAATCTTGTCATCAATTGGCATCGTATTATCACTGGAAAAATAATCCGAACTGTGCAGGACAAATCCTCGACTAGCCTCAACCGGTCCCCCGATGTGGATCGGCACATTCAAAGATGGTTCGGGAAAATCAATATGTTCTTTGCCAGCCTCGATGTTCAATTGTTCCAGCAAAGTCGGCAACGTCATCCCGCTGGCCGGCTTGTTGACGATAATTCCCATAGCACCGTCAGCTGAATGCGCGCAGACAAAAATAACCGACCGGTCAAACCGTGTGTCATCGATATTGGGCATGGCTATCAGCATCTGATTGTTCAGAAAGATATCATTGGTATCAAAAACATTATCTTTATCTAGAGATGCCATGGTGTGAGTCTAACCCAAAGATATCCTGTAAACCAAGGATAAAGATAACAAACTGAAATTCCCGCTAACGAAACTGTGACCGTTTCAAGAAAGGAAAAATTATGGTAATGCCTATATAAATAGTTAGAATATGACTTTCATAACGTGAGTTTTTTCATGGCAAAAATGCGTGCGCTAATTGCTGGATTGTTTTTAACCCTTGCACTGACCGGTTCAGGTGATGTCGGGGCTGAGGTATTTTCCTCGCCTTGGGCGGAAAATCCCTATGCCAGAGCCAGATTGATCACTACCGGATATTCCGGACTTGGAGCGGGCGAACAGTCAAAAGCCATAGCTGGCCTGCAGATTGAGCTCAATCCGGGGTGGAAGACTTATTGGCGTGTCCCTGGCGACAGCGGTATTCCGCCGCTAATTAACTGGGAGGGGTCAAAAAATATTCGTTCAATTGAAATTCGCTGGCCGGCCCCTTACCGTTTTATCGACCAGTATGGCATGAGTATCGGTTACAAAAACGAGATCGTTTTGCCGGTAAATATTATCCCCAAAGATGAGACTGCCCCGGTCCAGTTGGCGCTTGAACTGGACTATGCGGTTTGCGCGGATGTTTGCCTGCCGGTAAACTCAAAAATGGCGCTGAATATCGAGCCGGATAGTAAAAAAGCCGGTCCCTTTGTTCGGAAATTAGACCGGTTTGAAGCAAAAGTTCCCTCATCTGCCGAACCTGCCAAAGGCTTAAGAGTGCGCGCGCTCAACGTTATGGATGGCGACAAGGAAGTCACCCTTTCATTTGAGGTGGAAAATCCTGCCAATGATCGTCTTGTCGATGTGTTTGTAGAGGGCAACGAAACCCTGTTTTTCGGCACGCCAAAAGACATAATAAAAAACGGAAATGTAAACTCCGTCCAAGTCCCTGTCAGCGGAGCGAAATCAGCCGCCGCACTTAAGGGCAGCAAACTTCGGTTTACGTTGGTAGGTAAAAAATCATCAACCGATCAATACTGGGTGGTTGGCAATTAACGCCGGCAATTTTAAAGAAAGCTTGAATAATGACGATAAATGTTGGGGACAAGCTCCCGCATGCAACCTTCATGGAACTGACCCAGGATGGCCCGGCTCCCGTTGATAGTGAAGAAATATTTGCCGGTAAAAAGGTTGTTCTGTTTGCTGTTCCCGGGGCGTTTACACCGACATGTCACCATCAGCATTTGCCGGGTTTCATTAACAATGCACAAAGCTTGAGAGACAAAGGCGTTGATACCATTGCCTGTGTCTCAGTTAATGATCCATATGTCATGGGCGCCTGGGCAATCGCAACCGATGCGGGTGACGAAATCCGATTTCTGTCAGATCCTCGGGCCGAATTTACCACGGCACTAGGGATGGACACAGACTCATCCGTAGTTGGACTGGGCATACGCTCCAGGCGCTACGCCATGTTGGTTGATGATGGTGAAGTCAGAATTTTGAACATTGAGCCGAAAAGAGGCCAGGCAATTGATTCAAGCGCTGAAGAAATGCTCAAAGCGCTCTAGATCCTGCGCTAGTCAGTTACGGAGAACAGGTAAGGCGCCATTCCGGCCCGGGCCAGTTCGTCTGCCCGTTCATTAAGCGGATGGCCGGCGTGGCCTTTAACCCAATGCCAATGGACCTCATGGTGACCCAGGGCCTCTTCAAGTGCCTGCCAAAGTTCCGCGTTTTTTACCGGTTTTCTGGCCGCCGTGCGCCAGCCGTTTTTTTTCCAGTTTGATATCCATTTTGATATGCCGTCTTTGACATAAACTGAATCTGTATGAAGATTGACCACACACGGCTGCTTCAGTGCTGTTAGCGCTTCAATTGCCGCGGTGAGCTCCATCCGGTTGTTTGTTGTTTCCGCTTCGCCGCCTGAAAGATCACGTTCATGTTCACCATAGATGAGGACAACGCCCCAGCCTCCCGGTCCGGGATTTCCAGAACAGGCGCCATCTGTATAAATTTCAACGGATTTTTTTCCGTTTTTCTTAAGTTTGGCCGTCATTGATCAAGTCCGTACTCACGCGCTGTTTCAACATGTTTGTGAAATCGCAGTTTTTGCAGATATTCAAGCGGGTTCAAGGGCTTGACAAGAGCCCCTTGCGGCGTGTTCAGCCAATCGTAAAGCCGGGTTAAGAGAAATCTCACTGATGCCCCCCGGGCCATAAGTGGCAAGGCATCAAATTCAGACTTCAAAAGGGGTCTTACAGCCCCATAAGAAGCAAGCATGGCGCGGGCTTTGGTGGTGTTAAACGCCCCGTCATGTTCAAAACACCAAGCATTCAGGCAGATGGCGATATCGTAGGTGAAGGCATCATTACAGGCAAAATAATAATCGATGATACCCGACAGTTTATCACCCATGAAAAATACATTGTTGGGAAACATATCCGCGTGAATAACACCCTGCGGCAACCCGCTTGGCCAGTCAGCTTCAAGCCGGGTTAATTCTTCATCAATTTCAGCTGCAAGTCCGTCTTGAACCGTGTCGGCCTGGGGTTTTGATTGTTCAAATAACGGCCGCCAGTCATAAAGGGAAAGCGTGTTTGCTCGCGTGCCATTATAATCCAGCGCCGCCAGATGCATTTCGGCCAGGGCCTTGCCAAGTTCTGAACAATGATGCGGCAAGGGCCGCCGCACCCACATGCCTTCGAGAAAAGAAATAAGTGCGCACGGGCGTCCGGCAAGTTCTCGCAGAGTTTGTCCGTTGCGATCTTTGACGGGAGTTGGACAGGCAATGCCCTTGGCGGCGAGATGTTCCATCAAACCTATGAAAAAAGGCAAATCTTCCCGATTTACCCGTTTTTCATACAGGGTCAAAATAAAGTCATCCTGATCGGTTTTAAGCAGATAATTGGAGTTTTCGACACCCTCGGCAATGCCCTTGAATGAGGTCACCTCGCCAATGTCATACGTGCTGACAAATGCAGCTAGCTCATCATCGCGGACTTCAGTATAGACCGCCATTTTTATTCAGCCGCATCGGTGCGTAATTCACGCGGTAATTTGAACGAAACAAATTCGTCGGCGGTGGTAACTTCTTCTACCGTCACCTCAAATCTGGTTTTCAGAGTATCAATTATCTCTTCGACCAGAATTTCCGGAGCGGATGCTCCCGCTGAAATCCCCAGGGTCGAAACCCTTTCCATATTCTGCCAGTTAATATCGCTGGCTTGCTGGATCAGCCAGGCATTTGAGCAACCCGCGCGTTCGGCCACTTCTACTAGGCGTTGCGAATTTGAACTGTTTGGTGCTCCAACCACAATTACGCTGTCACAACGTTCGGCAATTTCTTTCACTGCCGCCTGTCTGTTAGTGGTGGCGTAACAAATATCTTCTTTTCGCGGCGCGCGGATCTTTGGAAATCTGCGTTTTAAAGCTGCGACGATTTCAAGGGTATCATCCACCGACAAGGTGGTTTGGGTTACATACGCAAGAGCTTCCGGATTTTGCGGCTCAAAACTTTCAACATCCGGCAAAGCTTCGATAAGTTTAACCGCGCCCTCGGGAAGTTGCCCCATGGTGCCAATAACCTCAGGGTGGCCCTTATGCCCAATGAGAATGATTTCAAATCCCTGTTCCGATAAACGCTCAGCCTCGATGTGAACTTTCGAGACCAGGGGGCAGGTGGCATCAAGGTAGAACATATTGCGACCTTCGGCCTGTAAAGGCACTGATTTGGGGACGCCATGAGCGGAAAAGATCACCGGTTGTTCGGTTGTTGGAATTTCGTCCAGTTCTTCGACAAAAATTG
>JAJFHR010000401.1 GCA_021775515.1 Hyphomicrobiales bacterium
GCCAATTTCAACATGGCGGAAACCGGCGTCTCTAAATCGGCGATAAGAGACGTCCACACGACTTGCGGCTGGCCGAGGCCATGGGTGACGCCAAAGGCATCTATATCAGGGTTGGTCTTCATAATTGGCAGGTCTTGGCCTAAGGGTATAATAGAAAAAAGCTGAAACCGTTGCTCAAATTCAATGAGGATGGAGGGGCGAAGTGCCCGGACCATGAGTGTGACCGGGACTGTCGGCGCCGGCTTCGCCGGTGACTTGCGCCCAGGCACGCTGATTGACCTCAACGCCGACATTTTGGCGCAGAGCTGTTTCATAATGTATCATCAAACTCTGGCTCAAAGAGGTCTTCATGTATTGATCGAGCGCCTTGGCATCAGCAGAGGTGCTTTCATAGGCGGGAGTGTTGATTTCAGCAACCTTCAAGATCACCTGTTTATCCGGTTGAGTGGCCGGAGCGCTGATTATTTCATCTCTGTCGGTGACAAAAATCTTTGCAATTCCCGCACGTGATATATTGTCATCGCTGGCAAAACGATCCAGTTCCTTTGATTGATCGACTTTTTGACCGATGCTGGAGGCAACTTTCAAAAAACTCTCACCGGACTTTACCCGCTCGATTAATGTTTTTGAAAAAGCACTCAACTTCTCCTGGCGTTTTTTCGCTTTCCAACTCTCAACGACTGCGGTTTTGGCCTCGCTCAAGGGTCGCTCAGTCGAGGGAATGATCTTTTCAATTTCGAGCCAGATATATCCTCCGGCAGCGGTTTCAATCGGAGCAATTTCAACGCCAACTTCGCCGCTGAAAGTCTGTTGTAAAAGCTCCGGTGAAGCTGGCAGTTCGGCAATCTTGATGCCCGACCGGTCATTGCCTGATTTGTCAATCGCCTCAATTAGAATAGCCTTGAGCGAAAGTTTTTTGGCTATTTCGCTCAGCATTGCCCCGCCGGCACGTTCATCTTCAATTGAATCGTGAAAAGTGAGAATTTCGTCTTGCGCACGCTCCAGAGCCAGTGTTGATTTCAGTTTTTCCCGCACGTCGTCAAAAGGTATTTTTCCGCCGGAAATTAACGATTTCACATATAAAATTGCGGTGGAAACGCTGCCCTCGACGGGGTCGCTAATTTTATTTTCGGGTAAAGAAAATGCAGCCTCGGCGATTTTCGTGTCGATTATTTCCGATTTTTCCAGGGTTCCCAATGTAAGATCACCGTCTGCCAAACCGCGTTCTTTGGCCAGAGCCTTAAAATCTTCAAAGGTAGTCAATCCGGTCCGGGCTTTTTCTGCTTCCTGTTTGGTCGAAAAGGTTATTTGCAAGACTTCGCGTTTTTCCAACCGATCAAACTGTTTTTCCCGCTGCTTATAAGCCTGGGTTAAATCCTGTTCGGTAATTTCTATAGTATCGGCCACATCTTTGGGCTGCAACGACAATACCGCGATTTTGCGGTATTCGGGCGCTTTGAATTCAGCCTTGTTCAGATCGTAATAACTGCTTACTTCCGCTTCAGTTGGTTCGCCGGTGGTACCTGCAGCCGCGGCGGGAACAGTAAAATAAGTGACCTGACGTTTTTCGGATTGATAATTATACAAGGTGTTCAACAAGATATCTGGTGGCTTAATACCGGTTTCAACAATTCTGCCAATTTGGCCGCGCAAAAGAGAATTTCTCTCAGATTCCACGTAGGCGTCCTCTGAGATACCGTTTTGAAACAATACCGCCTGAAATTGCGACCGGTTGAATTTGCCTGTACCGTCTTTAAAGGCAGGGTTGTTGGCGATGCTGTCTGCAATTGCTTGATTGGACAGCTTCAGTCCGAGATCAGAAATGTGAGTATCAAGGGTTGCCTGACCGACAAGACGGCTGAGAACCTCACGGTCAAGGCCGACGGCTCGTGCCTGGTTTAAATCGATGTTGCGGCCAAGCCTTTGTGACAGCGCTCTCATTTCGAGGCGAAAAACACGTTGAAACTCGAGTTGTGAAATTTCTGTATTGCCAACCTTGGCCAGTGAATTGCCAGATCCACCGGTAAAAATGTCAGCGATGCCCCAGACCGCGAAACTCATTACCAATAGGCCAATGAATAATTTGGCGATTATTCCACCTGTCGCATTTCGCAAGGCTTCGAGCATTTTTTAATCCTGTCAATTTATCAGAGCCGGAGCTCTTGATCGTCTATTCCCGCAAGCTCCGGTGAGCCGATTGAGTGATGTGCATCTTAATCTTCGATCCCTTGACCCGCAAGATGACGGGAAGTCACAACAACGTCAATTATTTGCGTGGTGTTGGTTAAGGCAAACCATGTGTACCATTTAGTGATTTTCATTAGCAATGCACGTTTTTTTTGCTATGGAAGTCACAATATTTCCGCTGCCGGTCAAAATTGGCGGCTCAATTTATTATAGATTGCCACTATAGGGAGGATTTATGGCAGGAAAAAAACCAAGGCCACTAGTCGCTGGAAACTGGAAAATGAATGGCTTGAAGGCCTCAAAAAAAGAGGCTGCCGCACTTCTTAAGGGGGTTGCAGCAGCAAATCCAAAATGTGACGTGATGCTGTGCCCGCCCGCAACGATATTATCACTATTCGCCGAGGTGTGCAGGTCAAGCAAAGTAAAATTGGCAGGCCAGGACTGCCATGCAAATACCTCGGGCGCTCATACCGGAGACCTGTCGGCAGAAATGATCAAGAATGCAGGTGCGAAGGCCTGTATCGTTGGCCATTCAGAACGCCGGGCCGACCATGGCGAAAGCAGTACGGACGTAAAACGCAAGGCTGAAGCCGTTTATCGCGCCGGCATGATGGCAATTATCTGTGTTGGCGAGACCGCCGAAGAACGAAAAGATGGCAAAACACTGAAGGTTGTCGGTCAACAGCTAAAATCTTCACTTCCCCAAGGCGCCGATCACAAAAACACTGTGATCGCCTATGAGCCTGTTTGGGCAATTGGCACCGGTTTAACGCCAACACCAGTTGATGTTAAAAAGGTGCACGGCTATCTGCGTAAACGCCTGATTGCACTTCTCGGCGAGGAGCTGGGCGGTAAAACACGAATTTTGTACGGTGGTTCGGTCAAGGCATCGAATGCAAAAGAACTTATGAGTGTTGACAACGTGAACGGCGCCCTGGTTGGTGGTGCCAGTCTCAAAGCCAAGGACTTTTTGGGTATTTTGGCCGCCTATTAGTTCTGTTTTTGGGATGCAGGGTGTGATGAAGGGGTTTGAGAGAAGTTGCCGGGCGATAAAGGTTTACCTTTTTCCTTGAAACTTTAATCGCCAACCCAACATGAGACGTGTGAAGCGCTTTCAATTTGCTTCTTATTCCTGTAAAAGCCCGGCAGAACATTCAAAACGAAACCTGAGCCTAAAGGACAACAACTAAAATGAGCGCGGTTATTCTTGTGATTCACCTGATGGTTGCCATTGCCTTGGTGGCTTCTGTTCTATTGCAACGCTCTGAAGGCGGGGCACTTGGCATGGGCGGCGGCGGCGGTGGCGGCGGATTTATGTCAGGGCGCGGGGCTGCAAATGCTCTGACGCGGACGACAACCATTCTGGCAGTCGCCTTTTTTGCCACCAGCATCACCTTAACTCTGCTTGCGCGCAATAGTGAAGCGCCAAGATCAATTTTTGATGGGGTCACGCCAACACAAAGTTCGGGACCGGATGCTGGAAATACGAATAATAGCGCTCCCAGCGGAGATGTTTTACCGAATATAGGCACACCTAAAACGCCGGAAGGCCCATCGGTTCCGCTGTCGCAGTAAAATTATACTCTGGTGATATTTTAAGAGTGTGACGGTCTTGTAATCCAATCGGGCGGGGATTGGGTTTAGTGTTGAGTTTAAAATTCGATCTGTGTTGGAAAACTCCAAATTTGTGAAATTTCAACTCCTCGAATCAAAATAGGGTGGTTTATTCTACAAGCCCATGGCGCGGTATATATTCATCACTGGCGGTGTGGTTTCCTCTCTTGGAAAAGGTCTGGCTTCAGCTGCTCTGGGCGCATTGCTCCAGGCGAGAGGTTATTCTGTTCGTTTGAGGAAACTCGACCCTTATCTTAACGTTGATCCCGGGACGATGAGCCCTTATCAACATGGCGAAGTTTTCGTTACAGATGATGGCGCCGAGACCGATCTTGATCTCGGCCATTACGAGCGTTTCACCGGAAGACCCTGCACCCAGGCCGATAATGTTACAACCGGCCGTATATACCAGGACATTATTCAAAAAGAGCGCCGGGGAGACTATCTTGGCGGCACTGTCCAGGTGATTCCTCATGTTACTGACGCGATTAAAGAATTTGCCTTGGGTGGAAATGAGGACGTCGATTTTGTTTTATGTGAGATTGGCGGCACTGTCGGCGACATAGAAGGTTTGCCGTTCTTCGAGGCGATTAGGCAATTGGGTAACGATTTACCCCGGGGTGATTGCATCTACATTCATCTCACGTTGATGCCTTATATATCGACTGCAGGAGAAATGAAGACCAAACCGACCCAGCATTCGGTTAAGGAATTACGCTCAATCGGCATTCAACCGGATATATTGCTGTGCCGGTGTGATCGCCCAATTCCTGAAAGTGAGCGCCGCAAAATAGCCCTGTTTTGTAATGTACGGGAAAGCGCGGTCATTCAGGCCCTGGACGTATCAAGTATCTATGATGTGCCGCTGGCCTATCATGGTGAAGGATTAGATGACGAAGTGCTGAAAGCTTTCGGAATTGATCAAACAAGAGACCTTGAGTTGTCAAAATGGCAGCGCATATCAGCCCGGGTTAATAACCCTGAAGGGCAAGTGCGCATAGCCGTTGTTGGTAAATATACCGGCATGCTTGATGCCTATAAATCCCTAAATGAAGCCCTGGTGCATGGCGGCATCGCCAACAAGGTGAAGGTAAAGCTCGACTGGATTGAATCTGAAGTGTTCGAAAAAGAAGATCCCGCGCCCTTTCTTGAAGGCGTCAACGGAATATTGGTTCCTGGCGGGTTTGGTGAACGCGGCGCAGAAGGTAAGATTGCCGCTGCACATTTTGCCCGAACCCGCGCTGTGCCCTACTTCGGCATTTGTTTTGGCATGCAGATGGCAGTGATAGAAGCCGCCCGAAATCTGGCCGGCATCACGGCGGCTAATTCTACCGAATTCGGCCAAACAGATGAACCGATCGTCGGGTTGATGACAGAGTGGGTGAAAGACAATGATCTTGAAATCCGCAAAGCCAATGGCAATCTTGGCGGGACAATGCGTCTTGGCGCCTATGATGCCATCCTGGAAAGGCAAAGCAAAGTTGCAGAAATATACGGCAGTCAAACGATTTCCGAACGTCATCGGCATCGTTATGAGGTCAACATGGAATATGCCGACAGGCTGGCAGAAACCGGTATGATAATTTCGGGAAAATCTCCTGATGGAATTCTGCCGGAGA
>JAJFHR010000402.1 GCA_021775515.1 Hyphomicrobiales bacterium
CGAGGGCGTTATTTCCCGCCGGCAGATAAACATCCACCCGGCTGCCAAAACGGATCAGACCAAAACGCTCGCCAGTGCCGATTGGATCGCCCTCTCCCACAAACCCCACGATGCGGCGGGCAACAAGCCCGGCAATTTGCACCACGCCAAACCGCTTGCCCGAAGCTGTTTCTATTGTCAAACTTTGGCGCTCATTATGTTCTGAGGCTTTATCCAGTTCGGCATTTATAAATTTACCCGGCGTATAGACCATTTTCACGATACGACCGGCCACGGGTGCCCGGTTTACGTGGCAATCAAAAACATTCATAAAAACTGAAATGCGGGTAAGAGGTTTATCTCCCAGATCAAGTTCTTTTGGCGGCACAACGTTTGCAATCAGGCTAATTCTGCCATCGGCAGGACTAATTACAAGTCCATCCCTTAACGGGGTAACACGGGCTGGATCGCGGAAGAAATAAACGCACCAAATCGTCAGAACCACGCCAAGCCAGCCCAGCGGATCCCATAACAAAAACAGTAAAACGGCTAATACTGCAAAAATTGCAATAAAGCGATATCCCTCGCGGTGCACGGGAACAAAAATTGAAAGTATTGAGTTGATCATTGCTATTCTTGCCTTTCGACCGGAAGTTTTGGCGGTTCTATTTGCCCTGTCAAGTTATCGGCTGCCTCCAAGGTCTTTTTCAAATGCTCGCGTGCTTTTTCAGCTTCTTGCTGACGGCGCCACATGCCTGCATACAGCCCGTCTTTTTTCAAAAGCTGCATGTGGGTCCCGCGCTCAATCATAACACCATTTTCAAGAACGATAATCTGATCAGCCTCTACCACCGTTGATAACCGATGAGCAATGACCAGTGTCGTACGTCCTTCAGATACAAGTTTCAGCGCATCCTGTATTTCACGTTCTGTATAGGTGTCCAGTGCGGATGTCGCTTCATCGAGAATTAATACTGGCGGTGCCTTGAGGATAGTGCGGGCAATTGCGATTCGTTGCTTTTCGCCGCCTGATAATTTTAACCCGCGCTCACCCACCAGCGCATCATACCCTTCAGGGAGGCTCATGATAAAATCGTGAATTTGCGCCAGTTTAGCCGCCTCTACCACTTCTTCGATGCTCGCCTCAGGCCGACCATAGTGAATATTATACCGGATAGTATCGTTAAACAGCACCGTATCCTGTGGCACCACCCCCAAAGCATTGCGCAAACTGTCCTGTGAAACCTGGGCAATATTTTGGCCATCAATGAGTACGCTGCCCGACGAAATTTCATAAAACCGCAGTAAAATTCGCGAGATAGTCGATTTTCCGGCCCCGCTTGGACCAACAATTGCGACGGTTTTCCCCGCCGGCACCTTGAAACTGACATCTTTTAATATCGGTCGTTCGAGATCATAGGAAAATTCGACGTTCTTGAATTCAATGTCACCATCTGGCACCTGCAATGCCGGAGCATCTTTGATATCGGCAATTTCCGGATCTACAGTGAGCACATCAAACATTGTTTCGATATCGAGCAAGCCCTGTTTGATATCGCGATAAACCGACCCCAGAAAATTCAGCGGTAGATAAAGCTGAATGAGAAAAGCATGCACCAAAACAAAATCACCCACACTCCAGGTACCTGCAACCACCCCCCTGGCGGCCAGGATCATGGAAACAGTCATTCCCGCGGTAAAGATGAAAACCTGGCCGGAATTAAGCACAGCAAGCGAGGTTGAGGTTTTAATGGCGGCTTTTTCATAGGCGGCGATTGATGTATCAAACCTATCGGTTTCGTGCCGCTCATTGCCAAAATATTTGACGGTTTCAAAATTCAACAGACTGTCCAGCGCCTTCGACCCGGCATCATTGTCAGCTTCGTTCATCGCCCGGCGCAATCCAATGCGCCATTCAGTAGCCTTGTAGGTAAACCAAATATAAAACAATACAGTTGTTGCTGTAACGAATGCATATAAAAAGCTGAAATGACTCCACAAAATCCCACAGACCAATGCCAACTCCAGCAAGGTTGGAATAGTGTTGAACAAGGAATACCTCAGCGTGATTTCGATACCTTTGGTGCCGCGGTCGATCACGCGGCTCAATCCGCCAGTGCGTCGCTCAAGGTGAAATCGCAGAGATAATTGATGTAAATGGGCAAAAGTTTCAACCGCCAGGTGGCGAACAGCATTTTGACCAACCTTGGCAAAAACTCCGTCGCGCAACTGCGTAATCGCCACCATCATGACGCGGGCGAGACCATAGGCAATGATCATGGCAATTGGCGCGGCAATCAGCACGGCGGTGGTATTGGTCCCGGAAACTGGCGCCAGATTGTCAACAACGGATTTGTAAAAAAATGGCGCAATAATTGTCACAACCTTAGCCAGAACTAAAGCTGCCATAGATATGATGATACGCAGTTTAAGGTCTGGCCGATCCTGCATCCATAAATAAGGCAGTATTGCACGCAACGTCTCAATGTTCCCGCCACCCGTTTTTCTCGGGCGCGGAGTAGTTATTCCGCTTGTCACGGTTTGCAACCAATCTGGCCATTATTTCGCATTCACTACCTAAGCTTTGGCAGTAGCGAATTTAATGGCTCAACAATGTTCAAGCCCGGCAAACACAACATTCAATCATCAGGGTTTGCGTGGGGCATTTATAAATGTGTTAGCTGAAGAGATAAGCCGTTGGGAAAAAAATGCAACAGCAATCGCTTTCTGCCAAGCCTTAAAACCTTCAGGATTATATAATCACGGCACGTATTATTCCGGCGGTATCCACTGTGGTGGCGACAGCGGCGCGATGCTGGTTGGCGGATTTGCATCAGGCGCATAAATAATCTGGCCGGGATAAATCAACTGCGGATTGGCTATTTTTCCACGATTGGCCCGATAAAGCTTGTCGTAATAAAGTCCTGAACCATAAATAGAGATGGCCAGATCCCACAGTGTATTGCCGGGCTGAACCACCAGTAACCCCCGCCCTGCCCGGACACTAACCTTGCGGCCACCAGTATAAGGCAGTTTTTTCACGGCTGATGCACCACTAACCGAAGACATTTTGGATTTTTTGTCCATTTCGCGTTTGTTGTCAATCGACGGGGACGCAGCCTTCCGGTCTACCGCCTTTGCTTGGCGGGCAAGGGGTTTATCAGGGGGCGGTGTGGGCGTTTTTTTCGTTTCAGTAATCTCCTGCCGAGGTGAAACCAATTCAGGTCCACCTCCTGGTTTGGCCAAAATTCGACTACCGCTTGGAGATTTCTCAATTTTTTGCTCGGATGGCTGAACCTGATTTTTTTTGCCCTCCGCTTGCAAAACTTTGGGATTCACCAGTGCAGGTCCATCCCTGAGTAAAAGCTGCGGTAAAATTCCGGTTAGCGGACCGGCATCACTTCCAACCGTTTGAGAGCGCGCCAATTCGGCCAATTTCGAAGCACCGTTTAGTGGTGTTTTGCCCGCAGTAACCGGCACCGGAGAGTTTTTGTCATCAGCCTTTTTGGCACGATCAACCGAAGAAGCATTATTAACGGGATTTGATGCAGTAACTGTCGGTCTATCGGTAGGGCCTATGTTTGGAGATTGTTGCCTGTTCAGATTTGCAACCACCTTCTTGGCCCTTACCAGGGCCGCAATCTCTTCAGGTCTGGCTTTCACAAACGGTAAGACCACCACCATTTTCCCCTCGCCGGTGGGCTGAGGAAGAGAAATTTCCAGTTGATGTTGCCCCGGGCCTACGTTTTTGGGTACCGTAAGTCGCCAATTACCATCGGCTCCGGCATATTTTTGTGCAACGACTTCGCCGCTAATCGAAAAATCAAGGCGTACACCCGGTTTCGCCTGACCGGTCAGTATAAATTCACCATCATTGTTATATTCCACATCTGACATGGAAACCTTGGCGCCCGATGCGTTTTGTGAAATCACTTTAGGGTCCGCAGCCTGACCGAGCTTGCCAGGCTTATCTGCAGATACTGTTTCCAAAGGTCTTTTTGAGGGCGTTAAACCTGGTGTTTGAGACGGACTGGTTTGCCCACCGGTCGACGGTTTATTGTCCTTGGGCGGCAGGCTCAAACCATCAACCAAAGCGGTAAGGCTTTCCAAAGCAACCGGCACACGCGAGGCAACGCGGACCAGCCGTTCCCGGTGACCGATGAAGGCAAGATATAGCAGGAGTGATGTAAAGATTGCCGCTGAGGCAATCCATAAAGCTCTACCCACAATGCACCCTTTTGTTAAACGCTACACCAAAAATCGAGAGGCATCGCCGTGCTTAGCCTGTTCGGGTTACAGTTCGAGTTACCTGAACATTATTTCTAATCTACTCCTCGCAAAGCCGAAAGGCAAATCCACAAGGTCGTAAAGTTAACGCAACTCTTTGAGTTAATTTAACTAATTAATTTGAAAATAATGTGTGGCTAAAGAAAATTCTGCCTTAAACCTCAGACCGAGCCCGCAATATCCGTTCCCGTTCCCACCTCAACGCATCTATCGAAAAGATCGCCAACCCTATCCAGATTAAAACAAAGCTGAACAGCTGTATCGGCTGCACTGTTTCATCATAGAGGAAAATGGCCAGAAGAAAATTCATCGACGGCGCAATGTATTGCAACAAACCGATGGTTGTAAGTCTGATGCGACGGGCACCAGCGGCAAACAGGACCAAAGGCACGATTGTGGCAAGTCCGGATAAAACGAGAAGCACGGCTGTATTAATATCATCAAGGTTGAAATTGTTCTGC
>JAJFHR010000403.1 GCA_021775515.1 Hyphomicrobiales bacterium
CAAAAAATCTTTGGCCTCGTTAATTTTGGACGCCAAATAGGTTGATCCGCCGTGATCGGGATGAAGCTTGAGCATAAGCGTTCTATGTGCCGATTTTATTTCTGCCTCCGAGGCGCCTTCCTGCAGCCCCAGAATTTCAAATGCCTGGTCGCGGGTCATTGCCCTATCGGCTGTTGCCCCCCCGGGCGATTGGCGTGAAGAGCGCTGCTGATCTGATTGTGACCATTGCGGGTGCATGCGATCAAGATAGGCTTCCAGAAGGGCCACAGCCTGCTGATCGCCGGCTGATAAAAACTCGGTATGAAGCTCGAGCAATTGCTCCGGCGTCAGGCCGGATAATCTGCTGCCTTCAAAATTGCCGCGCAACACCGTGCCATCCATGGCTCCGGTGTCGTGATAGAGCTCCATTTCCAGTAAGGTGGAGCGTACCCGGGATTGCTGGCCCTGGGACTTTCTGGTTCTATTTGCCCAAATCCCGGATAGGCCAAAACCGCCACGGAGCATGCCCAGCCCAGCAGCGATTACCGGAACACCGACGACGGCCAGACCACGCAATGTCATAAAAGCACCGATGGCAATAACAAGGATGCCGCCAGTACGCTTGATGAGCTTGGCAAGCTGGTTGGCTGGAATGTGCGCAAATGAGCGAAGGGCCAGCAACACTAAAATTATAACAACGATACCAAGGAGAAAAAACTGCATGGGTTTCCGTATCAAACCGTTGGTCTGCGGTCCAGTCACTTAAGACGAGGGCCAGCTTTCATTCAACCCGAAACTTCGGTTATTTCATTTGCCCCAACAAAGCCCGCACATGACCGGTGCTGGTTTGACTGAAATTCTGTAAAGCTGCCCGGCCGCCAGCAGCATAAACCGCAACCGCCGACAACAGGTCGCGAAGCTGCTGGGCCGAAGAAGCATCAAAACGGCAATAGGCACCACCCGTAAGCCGGGCAATTTCCCGAAATGCCTGCTCGGCTACCCCATCATGGCCTTCCTGGAACATGAACATAGGAACGTTTACCAGGCCAAGTTCACCGGCAAGGGCGCATAGATGATCAATATCTTCTTCCATACAGTCGCCAACGTAAACCGCGGCATTGATCTTCTGTTTTTTCTGGTTCTTGCGAATGTGCTTTAACACCCGGGCAATTTGTGTATGTCCACCACGGCAATCAACGCTCGACATAATATCCAGCAAGGCGCGGGGGTCACTGACCCAGCGGCTGGCTTTGCATTCGTTGAAGCCGCGAAAAAATATCAACTGAACGTCAAGACCGCCAATGGATGAGGTTTCTGCGAACATCTGGCCTTGAAGATTACAGGCTCTATCCCAGGTCGGCTGGCGGCTCATGGTTGCATCCATGGCAAACACCAGACGGCCACGCACGCCGCGATCTTGAGGCGCGGGTCTGGATTTGACCTGCTGCAGAAACTTTTCAATTTCTTCCTGATTGGATGCTTCAATTCCGCTGCTGGTCTGGGAAACGGGTGTTTTGTCTTTTCCAGTCATTGGCCCACTAAAGCGTGTCTCCTTTTTTCAGATTCATTTGACGCACTTTAACCCTTTGTTTTTGCGCGTGTCTTTATCGCAAAACCGGTGCCCACTTTTGCGAGACACGCTTTAAATGTTTTACGTTCATACTGCAACCGGCGGCAAACAGCATCTTCCCGCTGCTCTTATTATTTATGCCCTATTCTGCAATGTGGATACAAATCATAAAAGAATGACGGCAATGAGACTAGGGTCAGACCCTAGGCCAACTCGCCGATGTTCTTGTTCTTTTGTCGTGCGCGCCGCCAATTGGCGGGCGCTTTAGGTTTTGGCAGTTTGAGCATATTAACCAGCGAGCGCAATTCCTGGCGGGCGAGAATGTGAGATATTGAGAGTTTTGCGTCAATAAATTGATCAGTGGCCTCCAAAATTGTCAGACCCAACGGAAATAACTCGCGGTAAATTACCCGTTCGTGCAGTCCTTCAAAGGGGGTAAACTCAAGTTCTTTGGCCATTTGCTCAATAGCATTGAACACATGACGTTTGTTTTGGGCCTGTAGTGGTGAAAGCCTATTGCGCATCACAATCCAGTCGAAATGCTTGGTATGCTGGATTATTTGGCGGTCTCGGCAACTGCAAACCATCTCCGCATAGGAACCCTTGCGGAGAAAGCTGTGGTTGTCACCGTCAATTTTGCCGACAACTTCGAGATCCATAAAACTGTCATTCATCGGCGTTATCAGCGTATCAGCCAGCATATGCCCCAGTCGCATCAAATATGAATCACTGCCAGGAGTGTCGATAAGGATTACCTGGCAAAGATTTGCCAGGCGCTCAAGAGCGGTTTTGAAAGCCTCGAATTCTGCATCGCGGTTGTCGGTAACACTATCGCTGTGGGCCCGGGCGATAGAAAAATGTTCAGGCAAGCAAAGATCCAACCCATGGCGGGCGGAAAAACGAGTGCGGTTTTCAAGGTACTTTGTCAAAGTTGCCTGTTGACCGTCTAAATCAATGGTCCCCACCTTCCAGCCATCGCGCAACAGCGCAATTGCCAGATGCATGGTGGTTGTGGATTTGCCCGATCCACCCTTTTCATTGCCAAGCACGATCACATGGGGGGATTGTTTGCGGTTTTTTGGTTTACTCATTACTATAGTGCGACCTTCTTACTCGCTGCCTCATAGACTTTGCGGCCAACACAGAGCTCGGGTCAAGAAATCGTGCAAAATACCTGCCAAAAAGGTAAATTTTGGCTGCTTTGTACCGATGATGCTGAAATTTGCGACTAGGATGCCGGCCGCAAAGCGTTTCTCGACAACCCGGCTGGACACAATAACAATCAAAAACTCGCATTTTGACTTGCGATTCAGACACTTCTCGGACTAACTCATATAGAGTTTATTTGCTTTTTTGGCGGAAATTTTGGGACATTATGTCAAATACACACGACCTTTTTGATGGCATTGACCCGGCGGAGCCGCCCAAAAAGGCACAAAGCGCCAAAGGCAAGAAGGCCAGTTCCAATTCTTCAGAAGGCGCGTATACCGCCGCCGATATCGAAGTTCTCGAGGGCCTTGAACCGGTGCGCCGGCGTCCGGGCATGTATATCGGCGGCACCGATGAAAAAGCCCTGCACCATCTTTTTGCCGAAGTCATCGACAATTCAATGGATGAGGCCGTTGCAGGCCATGCCAGTTGGATTGATGTCGTCTTTGAGCCGGATGGCTGGCTGACAGTGACCGATAATGGCAGGGGAATTCCGGTTGATCCGCACCCTAAATTCAAATCCAAATCCGCACTTGAAGTCATTTTGACCACCTTACATGCGGGCGGCAAGTTTGATTCCAAGGTCTACGAAACTTCCGGTGGCCTGCATGGTGTCGGCGTTTCGGTGGTTAATGCCTTGTCTGAGAGCCTTGAGGTTGAAGTTGCGCGGGGACAAACGCTCTATCGGCAGTGTTTCAGCCGTGGCCTGCCAGTTGGAAAACTTGAAAACCTGGGTAAGGTTCATAACCGTCGCGGTACAAAAATTCGTTTCAAACCCGATGAGCAGATATTTGGCAAGAACGCCAAATTCAGACCTGCGCGTCTATTTAAGATGGCCCGATCGAAAGCCTATCTTTTTGGCGGCGTTGAAATTCGCTGGTGGTGTGATCCAGCACTGATTGATCAAAAAGACGACACACCCGAAAAAGCCGTTTTGCATTTTCCTGGTGGATTAAAAGACTATCTCGAAACCAGCATTGAGGGTCGCACACGGGTGGTCGACGAAATTTTTGCCGGCAAAGTTTCAAAACCTGGTGGTCATGGCTCAGTTGAATGGGCAATCGCCTGGTATGGCGGTGCGGATGGATTTTTAAACTCCTACTGCAATACCGTCCCGACAACCGACGGCGGCACACATGAGAGCGGCCTGCGCTCGGTTCTTAATCGCGGTCTTAAGGCCTATGGCGACCTGGTTGGCAATAAAAAGGCCCAGACCATTACCGCTGACGATGTGATGTCCTCGGCAGGGGCAATGCTGTCGGTATTTATCCGGGAACCGGAGTTTCAAGGCCAAACCAAGGAACGACTGGCAACTCTCGAAGCCACGCGTATCGTTGATGCAGCAATCCGCGATCACTTTGATCACTGGTTGACCGGCCACCCCACCCAGGCCAACAAGCTTTTGGAATGGGTGGTGGAGCGGGCGGATGAACGCCTGCGCCGGCGTCAGGAACGTGAAGTCAACCGGAAAAGTGCCATTCGCAAGTTGCGCCTGCCCGGAAAACTTGCAGATTGTTCACAAAATTCAGCGCTAGGCTCCGAAATTTTTATTGTTGAAGGAGATTCAGCCGGCGGCTCGGCCAAACAGGCGCGTGACCGCAAAAACCAGGCAATATTGCCGTTGCGCGGTAAAATTCTCAATGTTGCCAATGCTACAGCGGCCAAGTTGTCGCAAAACCAACAGATTTCTGATCTTATCCAGGCACTTGGCTGTGGCAGCGGCAGTACCTACCGTGATGAAGATTTACGCTATGAAAAAGTAATCATCATGACGGATGCAGACGTTGACGGCGCCCATATTGCCTCATTGCTGATCACGTTTTTTCACGAGCAAATGCCTGACTTGATCAATAATGGCCATTTGTTTCTGGCAATTCCGCCGCTTTACCGGATTACTCAGGGCGGTAAGACGCTTTATGCCCGCGATGATGCCCATAAAGACCTTTTGCTGGAAACAGAATTCAGCGGTCGTGGCAAAATTGATATCGGTCGCTTTAAAGGACTTGGCGAAATGATGCCGGCTCAGCTAAAGGAAACTACCATGAAACGTGACAAGCGGACTTTGTTGCGGGTGGAGCTTCGCGGCAGTGAAAAGGAAGTTACGGCCAAAACGGTCAATCAACTCATGGGCAGCAAACCTGAAGCGCGCTTCAATTTTATTCAGGAGCACGCGGAATTCGCTACCGAACTGGACATATAATTTTCAGATTATGAACCGCGCGGAAATATTTCCCGAAGAAATCTTGCCAAATTCTGCTGCGCTCCTACAACAGGGCCGCGATGCAGCCAAAAACCATGCGGTTGGCACCAATCCGTTCCTTCAGCAACATGCCGTATCCTGTGAAGCCGAATTCAAACGCAAATGTATTGCTGACAACCGCCTCATGAGCCATGCCCAGGTGGGTTATCGCGATCTTGATAAAAGCTGCCGTGCCTATGGCGAAATTTATGAGGCGTGTGCGGCAAAAGATGTGCCTCTTCACCGTTACGGCCTGTGCCTTGACTTTTCCATGGGCTATCCGCCCGACCAGCGGCAAGACCGCCCGCAAGGTACCGGATTAATTTTGTCCGGCGTAGAAGACTTCGTCAGGCTCACCTTGAATGCGCCGGTCGCCCCCCACTTTGGAGATTTTGTTCTTGGCATGCCGGCCGCCTTTGAAAACACCAAGGCTGCCCTTGCCTCCGGGTCGACCGCCATTGGCAATCTGGGACAGTATTTCACCTTCCGGCTGCCACATTGGGATGATGACATATCGATTACCGCTGCAACCTTAAAGGCACTTGGCCTGATTGCCGGGCAAAACGAGGAGATACTCGTACATTCCAATCTTGACGATGGGTTTGCTGCGCTGTTTTGTGATCTGAGTTGCTGCTTGGGAGCGGTGTTGCTCGAGAAATACATCGTTGAAGAGTTGATTGGTGCACAGGTCAGCCATTGTTATGGCCATCACTTTTCCGAGCCGACGCGACGAATGGCCTTTCAACTGGCTTTGACCGGGGTATCAACGGCACCTGGAACCATGATTTACGGTAATACGACCCGGTACCGCGGCACCGAGCAGCAAAATTACGCTGACCTCGAATCGTATTTAAACGTGGATATTTTCGGCCAGAAGATAAGCCCGTCCGGCCACGCAATTAACCCGGTGCCGGTCAGCGAAAATGTTCGAATTCCTGATATCAAAGAAATTATTGCAGCCCAACTATTTGCCGGTGAATTGTTAAGCCGCGAACCTTGTGCTGAAACCTGTGTGGGGCTGGACATGGACCTTGCGGACCAACTGGCCGACAATCTGCTCTTTGGCGCTATAGGTTTTCAGCACAATGTACTTAACGGGCTGGTTGCTGCAGGGATAAATATTCGTAGTCCGTTTGAAATGATGTTGGCGCTGAGACGAATTGGCGGCAAAAAACTTGAAGAGTTATTCGGCCCCGGCAGCCAGGATGACGAGGCACCGCGTGGCCGTCTCCCCGTTGTGGCCTCTACAATTATCGACGAGATTAGCGAGTTGGCGGAAGATTTTCTCAAAAAAATCAATTCCGAAGACAAACAGAAAATCCAAAACTCAGGCCTGAAAGTGATCACCGCAACAACCGATGTTCACGAACACGGAAAATTTCTGCTCGACATGGCGTTGAATGAACTGGGCGTGGCTGTAGTTGATGGCGGTGTTTCAACCGATGCCGATGATCTGGCCAGTCTGGCCTATCGTGAGGGCGCCGATGCCATTGCAATTAGCACATATAACGGCGTCGCCCTGTCGTTTGCCCAAGCGCTTAAGACCGAACTGGATAAATATGCAATCGCCCCGCCGGTTATCTTCGGTGGCCGGATAAACCAGATACCGGAGACCTCAAATACCAGTCTGCCTGTCGATGTTGCAGACGATATTCGGTCAACCGGTGCATTTGTTTGCAAGAACTTGGAGGGTATGGTTCCTATCCTGGTTGCGTTAAGCCGCGAGATCTAAGCGAATTCTAAGGGGACAATGAAATATGACCGCTACCTCCCCCTCAATCGGTATTTTAGGTGTAGGTCATCTTATCAGTTACCTTGTACCAGGCCTGCTGAGAGCCAGCCCCCCACCAGAAATTCTACTATCACCACGCAACCGCCAACGTGCCCGGAAATTGGCTCAGGATCATCGTCTTCGCATCGCCAAATCAAACGCGGAACTGATTGACTCCTGCGATTTCATTATTTTGTCGGTACGTCCGTTTCAGGTTGAAAATGCTCTTAAGAACCTTGCCTGGCGGCCGGAGCAGACCCTCATCTCCTTATGCGCCGGGGTTACCATTAAAGAGATTGCCAATTACACCGGGGCAGCGTCGATAATTCGCGCCCTGCCCGTTACTGCGGCAATTTATGGTGAAAGTCCGACCTCGGTTTTTCCCGATGATAAAACCGTCCGGTCGCTATTTTTGCCTTGCGGCCCGGTTATCGCGCTGGAAAACGAAGCACAATTCGAAGTTGCCAGCATGTTTGGAGCTTATTACGGCTGGGTCCAGCATATGATTGGTGAAATGGCTGATTGGGCCAAAACAAATGGGCTTGAAGCAGATGCAGCAAGGCTTGTGGCCGCCCAGATGACCCGGGCAGCAGCTACCATTGTACGTGAAAAACCAGAAACAGAGGTACATGATCTGGTTGAAGAATTGTGTCTGCCGGAAAGCATTACCGGATTAGGCCTTGATAAATTGAAGCAGGACAAGGCGTTTCAACCCTGGAAACAGGCTGGTGACCTGGTTTTGCACCGTCTAAAGCGATAAA
This sequence comes from Hyphomicrobiales bacterium, assembly GCA_021775515.1. Classification (GTDB taxonomy): domain Bacteria; phylum Pseudomonadota; class Alphaproteobacteria; order Rhizobiales; family JAJFHR01; genus JAJFHR01. Next base: position 7,530 of record JAJFHR010000403.1, read on the forward strand.
AAATTCAGACCAGAGCGCAACTTCGCAGATCCGATGATGTGGGCAATTAACCGTTGAGTGCGAGTCAGGATTGACAATTGCTCGTAAATCCCTATGTTCTGGGCCAATTCATATATGAGCGCTTAATCGGCTCGTCAGGCATATTGACCAGTCTAGCTTGAAAAATAGCAAAAGGCTCATTAACAAATTTCCGATTGTTCAACGTAGAATGTCATTTTCACAGCTTGGTCTAAGCGAAAAAGTATTGAATGCAGTAAATGCTGCAGGATACACAACCCCCACACCAATTCAGGAACAGGCGATACCAAAGGTCCTGGAGGGCCGCGATGTTCTGGGTATTGCGCAAACGGGAACCGGCAAGACTGCATCTTTCACTTTGCCGATGCTTACGAAACTTGAAACCGGCCGTGCCAGAGCGCGCATGCCAAGATCGCTTATTCTTGAGCCGACGCGCGAATTGGCAGCGCAGGTTGAGCAAAGCTTTTCCGTTTATGGCGCCAACCATAATTTGACAGTAGCCCTGTTAATCGGTGGTGTTTCATTTGAAGACCAGTTCCGCAAACTTGATCGCGGTGCCGATGTTCTCATCGCCACGCCAGGGCGCCTGCTGGATCATTTTGGCCGCGGCAAGCTGTTGCTCACCGGTATTTCCATCCTGGTCATTGATGAAGCAGACAGAATGCTCGATATGGGTTTTATTCCTGACATCGAGCGCATTTGCAAATTGATCCCCCCGCGCCGGCAGACACTATTCTTTTCGGCAACGATGCCGCCAGAAATTAAACGATTAACCACGGCTTTTTTAAAATCCCCTGCCCGTATCGAAGTAGCCTTACCGAGTTCTACTGCTGAAACAGTGACCCAACTTGTTCAAGCGGCGCCTTCTGATTTCAGTGCCAAACGTAAACTTCTCAGAAATGTAATCAGAAGCGAAGGTATGAAAAATGCCATTATCTTCTGCAATCGCAAACGCGATGTTGCCCTGATATTTAAATCCCTTTCCAAACATGGCTTTAATGTTGGCGCACTCCATGGAGATATGGACCAGCACTCACGAAATGAAACTCTGGAAAGTTTTCGCAACGGTTCGGTTCAAATTCTGGTTGCCAGTGATGTTGCTGCGCGCGGATTGGATATTCCCGCAGTAAGTCATGTGCTAAATTTTGATGTACCGATACATGCTGAAGATTACATTCACCGGATCGGGCGCACAGGCCGTGCCGGGCGCTCAGGCCGAGCGATCACCCTGGTTACCAAGGCAGATCAAAAAGCCTTTGGTGCGGTTGAAAAGCTGATCAATAAGCAATTGGAAAAACTCTCTTTGGCCGAAGAAGACGCCACCTTGGAGCCGGACAAAAAATCATCTCCCGCCAAATCACAAGAAAATAAAGAAAAAAATAAATCCCGCCCAAAACGGTCGGGCGCGTCCAAGGCAAAAAAACCTCCCGAAAAACGTACAGAGAAAAAAGAATCGGTGAAAAAAACCGCCTTTAAGACTCCAGAGACGACTGAAAAAATCGGATTTATGGGAAACCCCATCCCGGCCTTTTTGTTGCGGCCTGCTGCGGAAAAGAAAAAAACCGGTTCTTGAACAGTCGTTCATCCCCGCTTTCATTGACTTTTTGTGTTTATCTTACGGTGACCAAGTAGACGTCACAGTAAATGAACATTTTATCTTGTATACGACATCAAGTAGGCGGGTTTACTGCTCGGTAACCACCTTGAGTTAAAATGTAATTCTGTTGGACGAAGGTTCACAGCAAATTTGCTAATTTTTTGGGTCTCAACAGTCAACAATAACCATATTTGGAGGATACGTTGTCCTATCCTGATGACGTCGAACAATCACAGGCCTACGGCCGCAAGGCCATGCGCTTAATGGAGGCTCGCAAAAGCCCCGCGTCTCCAAAGCATTATGAGCTGTGGTTCAGTTATGTTGCTGGGCATAATAGAGCCCTAGTGAGTGCGGTGAATGAAGCCATAAAAGTCAACGGCGGATTACCAACCGAACTTGCCGACAAAATTTATCAGGAACATTTGTCGAGTGATCATATCACTGAACAGGTTGATCACGTTGGCACGCAAATGAGCGGTGAAATCGACCAGGTTCTCGCCATGATCACGGCAACAATGGGCAGAACAAGCGAATATAGTGACAGCCTTGCCGACGTAAGCAGCGATTTAAACGATGAT
>JAJFHR010000404.1 GCA_021775515.1 Hyphomicrobiales bacterium
GATCATTCGACATCGGGTAAGATCCAAAGTTGGCCTGGCTCAGCCTGATAGAGGCAATCGGCCGATTGTCACCTTCAAATTCGCCCTCAGCCATGTACGAGCGATCGACGGCAAAAAGGATTTCGGCCAATGTGCCGGCAAAACACGAACCCGGCTCGATGAGAGCAACCAGCGAGCGCGACGTCATGTCAATTCGTTTGAGCACCCGCTTCCAATACAGAAGAATTTCATTGACGAGCCAGTGATCCTTATTGCCGAGCAGAAAACTTTCGTGGGCAGCAAGCAACTCGGGATCGCCAGAGGTCTTGAAGACAATAACGCCAATCTCAAGTTCATTGAGCCGTAAATGCAGGATCGCATCATCAAGTTCGCGGGCACACCGCAGCATCCAGGTCTCTGCTCCCTCAGCCTCTAGTGCATCGATCGAGACCGGCGCCTGCACTGAAGGTCCGGCAATGTGGATCGTTGCTATACCTTTGCCCCTATCGATACTGACATCTATCGTGGAATAGGAAACCGAACCATCGTTGGCAAAAACCCGGGCAAGCGCTGTCAATTCAATTCCCCTAGCCGATGAAGGACGGTTTGATCGCGCTGCAAACTCCTTTGCCCGTTCACTTACAGTTGTGTCGAATTTGGAATTGGCAACCACTTCATCCACCAGGTGCCAGTCTGCCGCACGCTTACCCTTAACACCCTCCTCTATCGAGCAAAACACATCGGCGAGGTCGCGGCGGACTTTACGCTTGTCGGTTACACGCGTCAGTCCGCCGGTCCCCGGGAGGACTGCTAAAAGGGGTACCTCTGGCAAGGCAACGTTTGATGACCCATCATCAGTCAGCATGATGTGGTCACAGGCCAGCGCAAGTTCATAGCCGCCTCCGGCACAGGCACCTTTAATGGCGCAAATGTAGTATTGACCGGATTCCGCTCCCGCCACCTCAAACGTGTTACGGGTCTCGTTGGTAAACTTACAAAAATTTACCTTGTGAGCATGGGCTGATTGACCAAGCATGCGAATATTCGCCCCGGCGCAGAACACTCTGTCTTTGCCCGAGCGCAGAACAACCGACTTGACCTCAGGGTGTTCAAATCTCATACGCTGAACGACATCAGCCAGTTCGATATCGACACCAAGGTCATAAGAATTGAGCTTTAGTTCATAGCCTTCAAACAAACCGCCTTTTTCATCGACGTCCATATACAATGTGGCAACATCACCATCATAGACAACACGCCAATGCCGATATTTAGACGGGTCCGTCTGGAAGTCGATAGACTTGGTCATTTGACAGCTTCCTCTCGATGGTAATTACAATAGTTTATGATGCATTATTTAGCATAGATCAACTGAATTTTATTATTTTTCCCTGATTTACTCATCAATTTTTTAGTTTTCTGCATTATATTTCCAATATTTTCAAAATCGTTCGTAAAATGCCGGTCCAAAGATCGGCCTGGCAATCGCCAGGTTGTTTGTTACAGGTAGATTTCGGCCGCCCTCGCTTCAAGTTCCCGCATGTGCGTTGGCAAGCCCGGTTTGGCATCAAAGTCGTACAGGGTCCGAAACATCAACTTCCGCAGCTTCAATCCGGTCGAGACGCGCTATGAATTCGCAAATAACAGATAAAGTTTTGTGCCGTTGTTCGATATGCGGTGAGTGTTGGCAGTTTTCCAACACTGCAACATCGAGGGGCGAGTACAGGGCATTTTCCAGGGCCGCAATCTGCGCCAGCGTGCCATACTGGTCATCACGCCCCTGAATGGCGAGCACCGGAACCCGAAGGTAAGAAATAACTTCTTCGATGTTCCAGGTTTCAAAATCAGGATCAAGCCAGGCCTCATTCCAGCCATAGAATGTGCTGTCGGGATCATCGTGATGCCGCGCCAAACCATCCCGCAGCACACCGGTTTCATAGGCTTCCTTGGCCTCGGCTATCGAGGCTAGCCCGCTTGGTTCCGTAAAAAAATGAGGGGATAACAGGCAAATGCCTCTGACCCGGTGATCGGAGATGGTGCCGGCGTAAATGGCGGCAATCGATGCGCCGTCACTATGGCCGAGCAGAACGCCGCGCTTGAACCCGATTGCGTCTAGAACCACAGGCAAAACGTCCACGGCTTCGCGCGTCATATAATCGATCGGGCGCGGCAGCGAAACGGAACTGGACCTGCCATAACCGGCGCGCGAATAAGCAAATACACCATATCCTGTCTGTTGTGCGAGTTGGCCCGGAAAGTCTTTCCACAACCTGGTTGAGCCCAATCCCTCATGAAGAAGGACAAGTGTTGGTGCATCAGCCGGTGCAGGCCCCCAACAGCAGGCTTCCAGTAATTGATCCCCGGCGGTGAGTTGCATCGGCTCCCCGGACTGCCATTTCATGTTGATTGCTCCCTCGCCTCTTTTAGTTTGAAACGCTGGATTTTTCCGGTTGCGGTTTTGGGCAGGTCATCAACAATTTCAATCCAGCGAGGATATTTCCACTTGCCGACCATTTCTTTCACGTTCTGCTTTAAAGAATGTACAAGGACGCTGGAGGCAAAAAGTGCACTGGCCCGATGCCTATCAACAAAATAACAGGCTGCATTGCCAATTGTTCCGCTCAACGGTTTCCTCCCAAATTTAATCTCTGCTCATTTTTAATCAGGCGGTTATTTGCCGGTAAATTCGATTTTGCCGTCAGGCAGGAGATAAAGGACATATGCCTCGCCTCCCGCCACCGTCGGATGGTGATCGGATCCGGGTGGATAAACGTACCAACCCTTCGGTTTGCCATCGAACTTAGGAGAACCTGAAATAGGCACGATGGCACCGATCTCTCCGGTCGTATGGATATGATGCGGTCCTGCGACATTTTTCATGCGAACTACATCAACACTAAATTGCCCGGCTTCGTTGCCAGGCTTAACGGCCCGGCCAAACTTGATGCCCCCGGCCTCCCGGCTCATCAGCCAACCGTCAGCCTCACCGTCTGCACACAGTTGGCTAAGACGGGTGAACTTCGGGCCATTAGCAGGAAAAAGACCATTAAGCAGTTTTTCAAGGTCATCATCCAGCGGCCTGCTGCCGATAATGCTGGAGATTTCTTGCATCAACTCTAAAAATTCCGCCTGGGCCATTCTGCTCCTCCTCTGCCTATACAGAACCAAATTAAGCGAAATAATGCATGTTTGGATAAGAAGTGCAATATGAATTAAATTTTTATGCATAATAATACAGATTATCCCATCAATTGAGAGGTTTCTTGGGTGGTAATTTTGGATGAGAAAAACCACCGCTCGATACATCATCAGCGTTGGCGGGGAAGACAGGCAGGCAGAAATTTCTGCGCTAGTTTCAATTACTAACGCAGGATCTTTAGATATAGCGGCAGGCTGGTTGATATAGATGAAGCGGCCGAGGAAATTATCCGGTCGTGGCAAAATAGCCAGACAGATAATTTCCTGCGGCGATATGATCTACGAATTCATGAGAGAACTCGGGTATAGAATTTGGGCATCTGCTGAAAATCACCTGGCGGCATCAAGTCAGCACACCGTCTAGAGCGTGTCTCGCAAAAGGGGCACTGTTTTTGCGATAACGACAAGCGCAAAAACAAAGGGTTAAAGGGTGTCAAATGAATCCGAAAAAAGGAGACACGCTTTAGGACTTTGCCCGATTAATGACCATCGCCATTCCCTGAGTTTGACGTTTGCCATCATACCCGATCACTTTGATGTGGTGATCAGGAAAAGCATTTCGGCAGGCGGTGACCTCGCCCATGATCTTGTCGATATCCCATTCGCCAAAAAAAGGAAGTTGCCACATATACCAATAAGTTCTGTGGCTACGCTCGGGCTCGACATGCTCTATTGCAACCTGCCAGCTTTTATCAAGCATGGCCTGTATTTGCTTGCGAATAGAGCCGGCATCCATTTCGTTTAGATACGAAAAGGTTTCGAGTTTCCGGCTGTCGGGATCATCAAGGAGTGAATGATAATTCTGCATTTGCATTTTGTGTTCTCCAATTAAAATTTATCGCGGGAAAATCAACTCGCCACATCGAGTTTGTCGACCGTGTCAAATTCGAACTTGATTTCTTTCCAGGTATCCATGGCGATGGCCAGCTCAGGGCTGTGTTTGGCAGCCTTGGCCAAAACTTCACGGCCATGTTTCTCAATTTCTACGCCTTCGTTGCGGGCCTGGATGCAGGCTTCAACCGCTACGCGGTTTGCCGCGGCACCGGCTGCATTGCCCCAGGGGTGGCCGAGTGTGCCACCGCCAAACTGGAAGCAAGCATCGTCACCAAAAATCGCCACAAGTGCGGGCATGTGCCAGACGTGAATACCACCGGAGGCCACCGGCATGACACCGGGCATGGTGCCAAACTCCTGATCGAAGAAAATGCCGCGTGCGCGATTTTCCGGCACAAAACTTTCCCGCATCAGATCAATCCAGCCGAGTGTGGCTTCGCGGTCGCCTTCAAGTTTGCCGACGACCGTTCCAGAGTGCAGATGGTCACCACCGGAAAGCCGCAGGCATTTTGTCAAAACACGGAAGTGGATGCCGTGTTTGGGGTGACGGTCAAGAACCGCATGCATGGCACGATGGATATGGAGCAGCATACCATTGTCACGGCACCAGTTGGCTAAAGAGGTATTGGCGGTAAAACCAGCAGTGAGGTAGTCATGCATGATGATACGGCTGCCAAGTTCTTTGGCGAACTCCGCCCGTTTGTACATCTCCTCCACCGTAGGTGCAGTTACGTTAAGATAGTGACCTTTGCGTTCGCCGGTCTCTTTTTCAGCCTGATTGACGGCTTCCATGACAAATTCAAAACGGTTGCGCCAGCGCATAAACGGCTGCGAATTGATGTTTTCATCGTCTTTGGTGAAATCCAGCCCGCCGCGCAAACACTCATAAACCGCGCGGCCATAGTTCTTGGCGGAAAGCCCGAGCTTCGGCTTGATGGTGCAGCCAAGCAAGGGGCGGCCGTATTTGTTCAACTTGTCGCGTTCAACCACGATGCCGTTGGGTGGCCCGCCGCAGGTCAGCACATAATGTAAGGGAAAACGAATGTCTTCCAATCGCAAAGAGCGTAACGCTTTAAAGCCAAACACGTTGCCGACCAAGGAGGTCAAGACGTTGACGATAGAGCCCTCCTCGAAGAGGTCGATCGGGTAGGCGATAAACGCATAAAAACTCTCATCATCGCCGATAACGTCTTCGATGCGGTAGGCGCGGCCTTTGTAATAGTCAAGATTGGTCAAAAGGTCGGTCCAGACGGTGGTCCAGGTGCCGGTGGAAGATTCAGCCGCCACGGCGGCTGCAACTTCTTCCCTAGCGACACCGGGCTGCCCGGTTACCTTGAAACAGGCCAGAAGATCAGTTGATTTTGGCTCATAATCCGGCTCCCAATAAGTTTCTCTGTATTCTTTTACACCAGCTTCATAACGACCGGGGGTGTTTGATTTCTTAGACATGGTTTGCTCCTGTTTCATCTAAAGGTTACGCGGCTCTGGCCTGTACAATTTGCGGATCGAGTACGCCTGAAGCATATCGCTCAGCCATCTGGGCCAACGGGATGAGTTTAATTTTTGAGGCATTTCCGGCAGTGCCAAATCGCTCGAAACGATCCCGGCATAGGACCTCCATTGCATCTGTGGCAGGCTGAAGGAACTTGCGAGGGTCAAATTCGGCCCCCTTTTCCTGGGCGACTTTGCGGAACTGTGCGGCCATCGCCAATCTGCAGTCGGTATCTATGTTAACTTTGCGTACACCGGTTTTGATTCCGCGCTCAATTTCGTCCACCGGCACGCCAAATGTCTGAGGCATATCGCCGCCGAACCTGTTGAAAATTTCCTGCAATTCCTGGGGAACGGAAGAAGACCCGTGCATGACAAGATGCACCCCGGGCAGACGCTTGTTGATGGCATCAACAACATCCATCGCCAATATGTCGCCAGTTGGCTTGCGGGTGAACTTATAAGCTCCATGCGAGGTGCCTATGGCTACCGCCAGTGCATCAACTTTTGTCGCTGTAACAAATTCTGCGGCCTGCTCAGGATCCGTCAGCAGCATTTCCTTATCTAATTGGCCTTCAAACCCGTGACCGTCTTCCGCATCGCCCTTACCCGTTTCCAGGGAACCCAGACATCCAAGTTCACCTTCCACCGATACGCCGACACGGTGAGCCATATCGCAAACGCGCCGGGTAATTTCGGTATTGTACTGGTCTGAAGCAGGTGTTTTACCATCTTCTTCCAGTGAACCGTCCATCATGACGGAGGTAAAACCGTGCTGGATCGCGGAAAAGCAGGTTGTTTCGTTATTGCCGTGATCTTGATGGAGACAAATGGGAATTTCCGGATAAAGCTTCTCGGCAGCTTCCACCATCGCCGCCAGCATAAGGTCACCAGCATATGAGCGCGCACCACGGCTCGCCTGCATGATTACCGGCGCATCCACTGACCTGGCGGCATTCATAATCGCCAGCACCTGCTCCATGTTGTTGATGTTGAAGGCTGGCACGCCGTAGCTGTGTTCAGCAGCATGATCCAGCAATTGCCTCAATGTTATCCGTGCCATTATGCACTCCTTGCAAGTTGGTGATCCTGATTGGGTAAAAGTGCTTGAATACCGGGTAGCTCGCGGCCTTCCAGCCACTCGAGAAAGGCCCCGCCGGCTGTGGATACGTAGGTGAAGTCTTCGCCGACCCCAGCGGCGTTCAACGCGGCAATCGTATCTCCACCGCCAGCTACTGTTATCAGCCTGGCCTGCCGAGTGAGCCGGGCGGCCTCACGGGCAACGGCATTGGTGCCGTCACCAAAGGGGGAAATTTCAAAAGCGCCAAGCGGCCCATTCCACAGCAAAGTGCGGCAGCGGCTTATTTCGTTCAGCACTAAACTCTGCGAGTCAGGTCCAATATCCAGGATCATGCCTTGATCCGGGATATCGCCAAGTTTAAAGGTTCCCAGGACGGCACCTGCTTCAAATTTCTCGGCCACCACGGCACATTCAGGCAGCACGATGCGGCACCCGGCCTGTTGGGCGCGGTTCATAATTTCCGTCACCTCCGCAGCCAGATCGGGTTCGCACAGGGACTTACCGATGGAATGTCCGGCGGCATGAAAGAATGTGTTTGCCATACCGCCACCGACGATAAGCACATCAACCTTGCCGACCAGGTTTTTCAAAACGGGAAGCTTGGTCGACACTTTGGCGCCGCCAACAACCGCGGCGACCGGTCTTTTTGGAGATCCCAGCACGGTTTCCAATGCGTCTATTTCGGCCATCATTGACGGTCCGGCATAGGCGGGCAGCAGTGATGCTAATCCATAGGTAGAGGCATGGGCGCGATGAGCACAGGAGAAGGCTTCGTTTACGTAGATATCTCCCAGTTCACCAAGTTCTCGCACAAAGCCTGGATCATTTGCCTCTTCGCCGGGATAAAATCGCAAGTTCTCCAGAACCGCAATCTCACCATTGCCGGTTCGGTTTACTCCGTCGCGGGCCGCCGGGCCGATTGCGTCATCAATAAAACGCACCTTGATGCCGTTGAGGAGTTCACTCAACGCATTCGCAACCAGCCGCAGTGATAGATCTTTGTTTTCGCAGCCGTTGGGACGGCCCAAATGAGACAGCACAATTACCCTGGCGCCACGATCGGTTAACGATCGAATTGTTGGGATTATTTTTTGAATACGCGTGATATCGAGTACCGCTCCATTAACTATTGGAACGTTGAGATCGACCCGCAACATCACCCGCTTGCCAGTAACGTCGACATCATTAATTGTGCGAATATTCATCAGCGCTGATCCGTTCATATCAAACGTCCCATGGCTGCAGCCGTATCACTCATGCGGTTGGCAAAGCCCCATTCGTTGTCGTACCAGGAAACGATCCGGCAGAAGGTTTCGTCGACAACCTGCGTGCTATTGAGATCAAAAATAGAACTGGCAGGATTATGGTTGAAGTCTGAAGAAACCAGAGGTTTGTCGTTAACAGCCAGCACACCGGCCAGCCCATTTCCTGCCGCCTGCTTTATGGCATCGTTAATTTCATCGACACTGGTTTTGCGCGTCGCATCAAAATTAAGATCGATCAGGCTAACGTTGGGAGTCGGAACCCGAATTGCCGCGCCGTCGAGCTTGCCCGCCATCTCGGGAAGTACAATGCCAATGGCACGCGCAGCCCCGGTTGACGTTGGGATGAGGTTGCTGGCAGCGCCACGGGCACGGAAGCAATCGGTGTGAAAAGTGTCGACCGTGCGCTGATCACCAGTATAAGAATGAATAGTGGTCATGTACCCACGGTCGATCCCGATTTTTTCATTGAGAACCTTGACCACTGGAGCAAGGCAATTTGTTGTGCACGAGCCGTTCGAGACTATCTGGTGTTGCTGGTTAAGGCCCTCATCGTTGACGCCATATACGACCGTAAAATCGGCATCCTTGCAGGGGGCTGAGACCAAGACACGGCGGGCTCCTGCCTGCAAATGCCTGGCGGTGTCCTCGCGATTGGCAAAACGGCCGGTACATTCAAGCACGATGTCGACTTCCAGCTCTTTCCAGGGGAGTTTTTCGGGCAGCAACTCCGAATATACTGCCATCGAAAACGGACCGGCCTTCAGCGTTCCTTCGGTAGCCTCCACCGTGCCGGTAAAAGTTCCGTGGACGGTGTCATATTGCAACAGATGGGCATTCATTTCTGCCGAGCCCAGATCATTGATGGCGACAAAGTCGAGATCGTCGCGTCCTGATTCCAGGAAAGAACGTAGAACAAGCCGGCCAATGCGACCGAATCCATTTATGGCAATGCGTTTTTTTGTCATTTAGGCCTCCTTTTGATCGGCATTTTCAATGCAGGATGTTGCCGCTGCCACGATGGCCTCGACCGTAATTCCAAAATGTTCATAGAGTTGATCTGCCGGGGCCGAGGCACCAAACCCGGTCATACCGATAAAGGTTCCCTCATCTTTGATCCATTTATGCCAGCCCTGATCGCACCCAGCCTCAACAGCAATTCGCGGGGCTGTTCCCAATACTTCCTCGCGATATTTACGTGGTTGCTGGGCAAACAACTCCCAGCACGGCATTGACACTACCGTTATCTGGTATCCGTGGTTTTCAAGGTGTTCGGCAGCCGTGCATGCTAGAGAGACTTCCGAGCCGGTGGCGATGATTGTTGCCTGTCTTGGCCCCTGACAGTTGCGCAGGATATATGCGCCGTTTGCCGTCAAATTTCCCGCCGTAGATTTGGTGCGCAACAGCGGAACATTCTGACGCGTGAGAGAGAGAATGGAAGGCGTAGAGGGCGAAGTCAGCGCAATCTGCCAGCACTCGGCGCATTCGACCGCATCGGCGGGGCGGAACACGTTGAGGTTGGGAATGGACCGCAAAGACGAAAGATGTTCCACTGGCTGATGTGTCGGACCATCCTCACCAAGACCGATTGAATCATGGGTCATTACATAGATGACACGCTGCTTCATCAGCGCAGACAAGCGGATTGCCGGCCGGCAATAATCGGCAAAGACAAGGAATGTTCCGCTGTAAGGTACGATACCGCCATGAAGTGCGATACCGTTCATGGCCGCTGCCATTGCATGTTCACGCACCCCATAATGCAGGTAGGTGCCGGAGAAGTCGTCGTGTCGTACGGGCGAATGATGTGCGGTTCGCGTTCCGTTCGATCCCGTCAGATCGGCGGATCCACCGACCAGAGAGGGTACGACAGGGACAAGCTTCTCCAGCGCCTGTTGAGAGGAAACTCGGGTAGCTACAGAGGTGTGCTCCTGTTGAAATTCAGCCTTAATCTGGCCAACCGCTTTTTCGATCTGGTGACAAATCTGTTTATCTATAGGATCAATCAGCCGCGCGCGTTCAGCATCGTTGAGATTTTGTGCTTCATGTTGCCAACTGTCATAAGCTGGACGGCTGCGGCCTCCAGCCGCCCGCCATTCATTCAGAATATCCGCGGGCACGTCAAACGGGGCGTAGGGCCAGCCTAGGGCCTGACGGGTTTGGGCAATTTCATCTTCGCCCAGAGGTGCCCCGTGTGTGGCGGCTGTGCCCTGTTTGCCCGGCGCGCCGTACCCAATGATGGTTTTACAGGCGATGAGCGACGGCAGGTCTGAATTCCTCGCCGCCTCAATCGCTAGGAAAATAGCTTCTGGATCATGCCCATCGATGCGGATGGTATCCCATCCGGAAGCCTCGAAACGTTTCAGTTGATCATCTGAAACCGACAACGAGGTAGCCCCGTCGATGGAGATTTCATTATCATCAAACAGGACAATTAATTTTCCGAGCTTGAGATGGCCTGCCAGGGAGATAGCTTCATGGGAGATACCTTCCATCAGACAGCCATCACCGGCAATCACATATGTATAGTGGCTGCAAAGCCTGTCTCCCAGACGGGCATTCTGCATTCTTTCCGCCAACGCCATGCCGACCGCATTGGCGATCCCCTGGCCCAGCGGTCCGGTGGTCGTCTCAACACCGGGGGTGTGATCAACTTCTGGGTGGCCCGCCGTTAACGATCCAAACTGGCGAAAATTTTTTATCTGATCGATATCTGTTCCGGGATAGCCGGTTAGATAAAGCAGCGAATACAGCAGCATGGAGCCGTGACCGGCAGATAAAACAAAGCGGTCGCGGTCGGGCCAGTTGGGGTGTTCCGGGTTGAATTTCAAAAAATTCTTGAACAAAACCGTTGCGACATCCGCCATTCCCATGGGCAGGCCGGGATGGCCGGAATTTGCCTTTTGTACAGCATCCATCGACAGGACACGAATGGCATTCGCCATTTGCTGTTCGCCGACTGCAGCGGTTTGTTCATTTAGCATAACAAATGCTTCGCTCATCAAATTCCCTCCCAATTATTTTCCTTCAGACCGGCGTTTACGGTCCACAAGTTGCAGGATCATCGGTGTGAGAATGAGCTGCATGGCGATATCGAGCTTGCCTCCGGGCACGACGATGGAGTTTGCACGTGACATGAAACTGTCGTGGATCATCGAAATCAGATAGGGGAAGTCGATACCGCGCGGATTTTTGAAACGGATCACGACCATCGATTCATCGGCGGTGGGAATCCACCGGGCGATAAACGGATTAGACGTATCAACCGTCGGCACCCTTTGAAAATTGATATCTGTTTCAGTAAATTGCGGGCAGATGTAGTGCACATAATCGGGCATGCGCCGCAACATCGTGTCCATCACGGCCTCGGTGGAATAACCGCGAGCCTCCTTATCCCGGTGCATCTTCTGGATCCACTCGAGATTGATCACCGGGACTACCCCAATTTTCAGGTCAACATGTTGAGCGACATCCACATCGTCGGTCATCACTGCTCCGTGCAGGCCTTCATAGAACAACAGGCCGGTATTTTCGGGAAATTCCTGCCACTCGGAGAAGGTTCCGGTAGAACACTTGTAAAGTTTTTCTTCTTCATGGTCATGAACGTAGTGGCGGGTTTTTCCCCGACCAGTGTCGCCATACAATTTGAAAGTCTGCTCCAACTCGTGCAGCAGATTGGCGCTGGGTCCAAAATGGCTAAAATTGTTGTTGCCGGATGCGGCCTGTTTTTCCATTTCCGCACGCATCGCCACCCGGTCGTAACGATGAAAAGCATCACCTTCTATGAACGCGGCGGATACGCCTTCGCGGCGGAAAATACGCTCGAAGGTGCCTTTGATCGACGAGGTTCCTGCGCCTGACGAGCCGGTCACCGATATGATCGGATGTTTGACAGACATCACTCAGCCTTCCTTGCCAACAAAATCATCTGCAAGGAATAAGCCGCGCTGGCCGAATAATGGTGAGCGCTGTCTCTCGGATTTCACCATTTTGTAATATTGTTGCACAATATTGACCTCACCAACGGAGCCAAAAATAAGTGGCACACGCTGGTGAATATCGGTGGGTTTTACGTCAAGGATTGGTTGATGGCCGGTAGTCGCAACACCGCCGGATTGTTCCATCAAAAAGGCAATTGGATTGCCTTCATAGATTAACCGCAACCGACCGTCCTTATACCCTTGGCGGACGTCACCAGGGTAGAGGTATATACCTCCACGTATTAAAATCCGATGGCAGTCAGCTACCATGGATGCAACCCACCGGGTGTTGAAATTCTTGCCCCTTGCCCCGTTCTCACCTTGGAGACACTCATCTATATAACGTCGAATATGGTCATCCCAGTGATGGTAATTTGATCCATTAATGGCAAATTCTCTGGTCTGGGCCGCGACCTGCAAATTAGCGCTGGTGAGCTTAAATTTGTCATCGCCGGTATCGAGAGTAAACGTGTGGGTGCCGTCGCCAACACTGAGCACCATCGCGGTGTGAGGCCCGTAAATAATGTACCCTGCGGCCAGCTGTTTTCTGCCCGATTGAAAAAATTGTTCTTCAGCGGTTGCGTCTTCTTCGACGCGCCGTGGCAAGATTGAAAAAATTGTGCCGATGGTAACGTTCGTGTCGATATTGGAGGAGCCATCCAGTGGATCAACCGCAACACACAGCGCCGCGTCTGCCGATTTCTCAGTCGCCAGCACGTCATCAAGTTCCTCCGAAGCAATGTAGGCCACCGGGGCGGTTTTCAATGCAGCGACAACCTGATTATTTGTAATCCGGTCGAGTTCCTTTTGAACATCGCCTCCGGTACCATCGCCAACAACGGCCCCTACTGAACCGGCCAAAGGGCCTCGGGCAGTCAACTTGGCGATCGTTTTTCCAGCTTCGGCCAACGCACAGATAACTTCGGCAACAGGTTTTTTTGTCTCGAGTGCCGTTTCTCCATGCTCGGTTTTGAGCCAGGCCTCCAGATAGTCTTCTAGCGTGTTTAACGCCATCATCATTGAATTCTCCCCTAACAACCTGGCAAACCTCGATCAGATTTGGCCAATGTATGGGGAGAATAAGAGGCAGAACTTGATACCAAAGTAAATTTGAAATATCTTACGCACTATGAAAGAAAAACTTAAACTTGCAATTAGCCGGGTCACTTTAAAACAGCTTCGTGTACTCAGCGCGACAGTATCCTCAGGGACAATTTCCGGGGCTGCTCAACTACTTAGCGTCACCCCACCGGCCATAAGCATGCAGATGCGGCTACTGGAAGAAACGGCTGGATTACCCCTGATTGAGAGGGCGGATTCGGGGTTGCGACCCACTGACGCAGGCCAGATTCTGCTTGATACGAGCCACAAGTGCGAGGCCGCACTGGAATCATGCGGCGATGCCCTGGCCGCTCTCAGAGATGCCAGCGGCGGTCGTGTTACGGTGGGCATGGTGAGCACGGCGAAATATTTTGCACCGCGCACGCTGGCTGCATTCGCACGCGCGCATCCGAAGGTTGAGATGCGCTTGTCGGTCGGCAATCGCGGCGAAACCATAGAGGCGCTGCAAAACTATGAGCTTGATTTTGCGGTAATGGGGCGCCCGCCAAATCGCTTTGAGGTTGAACAGGTAGTTATAGGTGATCATCCCCACATCATTGTCGCGCCGCCCGACCACCCGATGGTCGGCAAACAGAATATCGCGGTCACCGATCTAGCGGACGAAGCCTTTCTGCTCCGCGAAAATGGGTCAGGTACCCGGCTCTTGATGCAACGTTTGTTTTTTGAAGTCGGCCTCAACCCCAACATCGGGATGGAGATCGGCAGCAACGAAACAATAAAACAGGCAGTCATGGCCGGGCTGGGTATTGCTCTTATTTCCGCCCATACGGTTGCCCCCGAACTCAGTGACGGGCGTCTTGCAATGCTTGACCTTGAAGGTCTACCCGTCGTGCGGCAATGGTTCGTCGTCCGCCGCAGCGATAAAGAACTGATGCCAACCTCTCAGGCCTTGTGGGATTTTCTGGTGGCCTCTGGCGATGATTTTCTCCCCCAATGGGAGAACAGGCCACCGTCATGATCATCTCAGTTAAAGCAGCTGTTGAGACCGCATGTCATCGGGATTGATACCAGCAACCTGAACGGGCTTTTTCATAGCATCCCGGCGGAACGGTTCGCCCAATTCCTGATTAAGCAGCACTTCGATGAACGTGGTCACACCGTCGTTCTGGTCCTTGCAGGATTGTGCCAGGGCATCGGTTAGTTCAGCCTGAGTTTTCACCTGCACGCCTTTAAGGCCGCAACCTTCCGCGACTTTGGCGTAGGACAGGTTGGGATCAAGTTCGGTGCCGATGAAATTATTATCATACCACAGCGTCGTGTTGCGTTTTTCGGCTCCCCACTGGTAGTTACGGAAAATCACCATGGTGACCGCAGGCCAGTCTTCCCGGCCAATCGAGGTCATCTCGTTCATGCTGATGCCAAAAGCACCATCACCAGCAAAACCAACCACCGGAACATCCGGACAGCCGATCTTGGCGCCGATAATTGCCGGAAACCCATAGCCGCAAGGTCCAAACAGTCCTGGTGCGAGATATTTACGGCCTTCTTCAAAGGTCGGATAAGCATTGCCGATGGCACAATTGTTGCCGATGTCGCTGGAAATAATTGCCTCTTTGGGAAGGCCGGCCTGGATTGCCCGCCAGGCCATGCGTGGAGACATGAAGTCGGCATCTCGTGCGCGGGCTTCTTCGTTCCAGGTAGTTCCGGGATCGTCATCCTCGTGATCCATGCTGGAGAGAGTTTGGGCCCAGGCGGATTTAGTATGGTGAATAATTGACTTGCGTTCTTCGCGGTCAACATCGCCAGCATCGGACGATAATTGCGTCAAAATCTGCTGGGCCACCATTTTTGCATCACCACAAATGCCTATGGTGACTTTTTTGGTCAGGCCAATGCGATCGGCATTAATGTCTACCTGGATTATTTTGGCTTCTTTTGGCCAATAATCGATGCCATATCCAGGCAAGGTCGAAAAAGGGTTCAGCCGCGTACCAAGCGCCAACACCACGTCAGCCTTGGCGATCAGATCCATGCCAGCTTTGGAGCCATTATAACCGAGTGGCCCGGCTGCCAGTGGGTGACTGCCGGGAAAACTGTCATTGTGCTGATAGCCGCTGCAAACCGGCGCATCAAGCCTCTCGGCCAGGGCGACACAATCGTCAATGGCATTACCAATAACCACGCCGGCACCTGAAAGAATGACCGGAAACTTCGCCTGCGACAACAATTCTGCGGCTTTGGCAATGGCATCTGCGCCACCGGCGGGGCGTTCAAGACGAACAATCTGGGGCAGTTCAATGTCAACGACCTGGGTCCAGAAATCGCGCGGAATATTGATTTGCGCCGGTGCCGACAACCGGAAGGCTTTTTCAATCACCCGGTTTAACA
>JAJFHR010000405.1 GCA_021775515.1 Hyphomicrobiales bacterium
CGCCGGCGCGCGGGTCAAGTGGTGAGCCGGGA
The DNA here is from genome assembly GCA_021775515.1 of Hyphomicrobiales bacterium. GTDB lineage: Bacteria > Pseudomonadota > Alphaproteobacteria > Rhizobiales > JAJFHR01 > JAJFHR01. The sequence goes on from JAJFHR010000405.1 coordinate 33, forward strand.
ACCGCAAAGACCTCGCGGCCTTGTTCGCCCGCCAGCCTGGCGGTGATCAAAGAGCCCGACCTGAGCGCTGCTTCTACCACCAGCACGCCGAGACTTATGCCGGAAACCAGCCGGTTGCGGCGAGGAAAATGTTGCGATTTAGGCGCAACGCCAGGTGGCATCTCGGCTATTAGCAGCCCTTGTTCTGAAATTTGATGTTGCAGGGTTTCATTTTCTTTTGGATAGATCTTGTCAATGCCACCGGCGACAACACCAATTGTGCCGGTGTTCAAGGCGGCGGTATGGGCCGCAGTATCAATGCCGCGCGCCAATCCCGAGGCGATTACCAGACCACCCGCACATAAATCATGGACATATCTTGTCGTCAGCTTTAGGCCAACAGCAGAAGCATTGCGGGCACCAACAACGGCTAGCGTGGGTTTTGCCGCCAGTTCAGTGCGGCCTTTGGTGATAAGCAGCGGCGGCGGGCTGTCGATGTGATGCAGCAGGGCTGGATACCCCGCTTCATTAAGTGCCACGTGCTGGCCACCCAGCGACTTTACCGCCTCAATTTCAGCTTCCGCACTTTCGATGGTGCAAATTTTCATCTCACGCTTAAGGCCGCCGCGCCGGGATAATTCAGGCAAAGCCTCAAGTGCTGCATTTGCTCCGCCAAACCGGTTTATTAGATCGCGAAAGGTAATCGGCCCGACATTTTCGCTTCTGATCAGCCGCAACCAGTCTCGTCGCTGTCTATCTGTAAGCGTCTGTTTGGTCACAAGTACCCCCGATAGACATGCATTGCCCGCTATACTATTTGCCGATTCTGGTCTCCCGGCCCTTGACCAGACGGGCAATGTTTTCATGATGCGTGATATAGATGATGATGCCAAGAAGAATGAACAGCTCCATAAGCTGGCGTTCGTTGAAGTAATAAAGCCATGCTGGAGTTGCCGCCAGGGAAACAAGCGCTGCCAGCGACGAGATGCGTGAAATCCCGGCAACTAACAGCCAGGTAGCGCAAAATACCAACGCTGCAGGCAAGAACAGACCAGCCAGCACACCGATGTAAGTTGCAACTCCCTTACCACCCTTAAATTTGAGCCATATCGGCAGTATATGGCCGATTACAGCGCCAAGAGCGGCTAAAACAGCGACATCTGGGCCCCAGTTTTGTGCGACGATCGCGGGGAACAACCCCTTGGAAAAATCGGCCAATAAGGTAGCGGCGGCAAGCTTCTTGTTGCCAGTGCGCAAAACATTGGTGGCACCGATATTGCCGGAGCCGATAGAACGAACATCACCGAGTCCGGCAAATTTGGTTATCAAAAGACCAAAAGGTATCGAGCCGCAAAGATATCCGAAGACTAATGCAGCGCTTAGATAGGGAAGAGCCAGGCTCCAACTGATCGGATCAGGCATGCAGGCTACCTCTAAGAGTTAATATGGACATTTAAAACCGTCACCAAAATAGTTTCAGTCTTAATCACTTGCCTCATATTGATAGACACTTCGCCCGGCGACAACCGTTGTCATGATGCGGCCTTGTAATTTTCTGCCTTCGAACGCCGTATTCTGACATTTGGACTTGAGCGTTTCCACATCCAATACCCAGGGCATGCCCAAATCCAACAGGGCGAAATCTGCCGGCGCTCCCGTTGTCAATCTGCCCGTGGGCAAACCCAATATTTGGGCCGGAGTACAACTAAGGGCAGAGATAATGCGGTCCAGGCCCACCATGCCTTCATGGTATAAAATCAGGCTTGCCGCCAGCAAGGTTTCCAGGCCGACCGCGCCAAAAGCCGCTTCGGCAAAGGGCCGGCGTTTACCGTCTGTATCCTGTGGATCGTGGTTGGAAACAATAACGTCAATGGTGCCATCGGCCAATCCCTGCACCAGAGCCAACCGGTCATCTTCAGACCTGAGTGGCGGTGAAAGTTTGAAGAATGTCCGATAGGTGCCGATATCGTGTTCGTTCAATACCAGGTGGTTTGCACAAACGCCGCAGGTCACCGGCAGGCCACGCGATTTTGCCGCGCGAATGACCTCTACAGACTTGGCGCAGGAAATTTGCGCCGCGTGATATCTGGCACTAGTCAATTCCACCAGACGAATGTCGCGTTCCAAAGCGATGACCTCGGCGGCATCACTAATTCCCGGAAGCCCCAAGCGCATCGCAGCCTCACCATCATTCATGACACCATTGCCAGCGAGGTCTTCGTCTTCAACATGATGGACGATCAACGCGTCAAAATCACCGGCATAGGCGAGCAGCCGCCGGAAAACCGAAGCACTTTTAATGCTGCGGGGACCGTCTGAAAAAGCTACGGCACCGGCAGCCTTAAGCAGACCGATCTCGGTTATCTCTTCACCCGCCAGATTGCGCGTCAGGGCAGCCATGGAGTGCACGTTGACTTTCGCGGTATCGCGGGCGCGGCGTTCGAGAAAATCGACGATCGCAACTTCATCAATGACCGGTTTGGTATTGGGTTTGCAGACAATGGTGGTAACACCACCAGCCGCCGCCGCATCACTGGCTGTTGCCAATGTCTCACGATGCTCAAATCCCGGTTCGCCGGTAAAAACCAGCATGTCGATCAACCCCGGAATTAAAAGCTGGCCCTGACAGTTGATAACCTCTGTATCTGCTGATTGCTCTTCGGTAACCTGCTTACCGATGTCAGCAATCACTCCCTGATCAACCACGAGGCCGCCGACTTCGTTGCGTGAAGACGCTGGATCAAACAGCCGGGCATTTACATAAGCCGTTCGTCTGCTTTCATGGCCGGGCGAACTAGCGGGAACCAGTGCCATCACGCCACCTCCTGGTCTGGCAGGTTCCGGCTCAGCGCATCAAGTACGGCCATACGCACGGCAACGCCCATTTCAACTTGTTCGCGAATAACACTTTGCGGACCATCGGCAACAGCACTGTCAATTTCAACACCTCTGTTCATGGGTCCTGGATGCATAACCAGCGCATCGCTTTTTGCGAAACTCAGCGCATGGGCGCCTAATCCGAAAAAATGATAAAACTCTCTGCTAGAAGGTATGAAACTGCCGTTCATGCGTTCGCTTTGAAGGCGCAACATCATCACTACATCACAGCCGTCAACCGCCTTTTCCAAGTCATTGAAGACTTCCACGCCCAGCCGGTCGACACAGGTTGGCAACAAGGTAGAGGGCCCGGCGACACGTACGCGGGCACCCAGGGCGTTAAGCAGCAAAATATTGGACCTGGCCACCCGGCTGTGCAGCACGTCACCGCAAATAGCAACTCTCACGCCCTGAATTTTGCCGAGGTGGCGGCGGATGGTCAAGGCATCCAGCAGGGCTTGGGTTGGATGTTCGTGGGCACCATCCCCGGCATTGATCACGGCACAGGAGACCTTTTGCGAAAGCAATTCAACCGCCCCGGCGGCACTGTGCCGTACAACCAGAATGTCTGGCCGCATGGCATTAAGTGTCATGGCCGTGTCTATAACTGTTTCGCCCTTGCTCATGGAAGAGGCGGAAACCGACATGTTCATGACATCGGCGCCCAGTCGTTTGCCAGCCAGTTCAAAAGAGCTTTGCGTGCGTGTGGAGGTTTCAAAAAAGAGGTTTATTTGGGTGCGGCCGCGTAAGGTGTCGCGTTTTTTGTTAGTTTGCTGGTTTTGCTGAACGTATTGTTCAGCCAAGTCCATTAAATAATTGATTTCTTGAAAAGAAAGATGTTCCACTCCCAACAGGTGAGCGTGGGGAAATTCGGGGTTGGATTGAAAATTATTCGCAGTCATTAAAATTGGGCTTATAGGCACAAACTCAAACTTCAGCAAGCCTGTTTTTTATAATTATGCGCCCTAGGCTGTGGAAGAGTGGCCCGTTACCCAAAAAATGCAATAATCACAGGCAGGCTGAGGATCGACAACAAGGTCTGCCCGGTGATGATGCTGGCCATGAGAGAGGTATCGCCGCCAAGCTGTTTTGCCAATATAAAAGACGATGCTGATGTCGGGATGGCGCAACAGATGATGGCAACAGAACGGGCAATGCCATCGATGCCCAGGATGTCAGTCCACATCAACATAATAAAGGGAAATGCAAGCAGTTTAAAAAGGCTGCTGAGTAGGACCGAAGTTCGAGCCTCAAGAGCTTCATGTAATTTCAAACCGGCCCCAACGCCGAGGAGGGCGAGCGGCATGGCAGCCGCACCGATAACCTCGAAGCTCTTCATAATCGGGCCCGGCAATTCGAGACCCGCCAGGTTGAAGGCAAGACCAACGAGACCAGCGCTAATTATCGGGTTGCGAATGATTTCCACTATCGTTGACGAAAATCCGCTGTGGTTATTTTCGCCATAGAGCAACAGGACTATGACCGAAAAGGCGTTTGTCGTCAGGACAATTATCAGAAAGGCCAAGGCTGAAATGCTCAAGGCTGTACCGTTATACAAAGAGGCAATCGTTGCCAGGGCAACAAAACCGTTCCAGCGGATGGAGCCCTGAAAAATGCTGGTAAATCCGGCACCCTTTGTACCGGTAATATACATAATCGGGCGGCGCAGAATCAAAAGAACCGCCACCAAGCTAAAAACAGAAAAAAAGAATGCCGTCGACAATTCCCGCAGCATGAGGGTTTCCAGATTTGCCTTGGCGATTAGAAAAAACAGCAGAATTGGAAAAAATACGAAATAACACAACCGCTGCAAGTCAGACCAAAGCTGATCCTGCGGAAAAAATCGAGCCTTGAGCACCCAGCCTAACGCAATCGCGAGAAAAATTGGTGTAACAGCGGCTAAAGATGTGAGCACAACAGCAGTACCTTAATCGATGGGCAGTCAAAATCATTATATCTCGTCGTCACCCGAAACGTATTCAGTCCGTTGTAAATTTAGCAACGGCCACTTTTCTTTATTTGTTCTTTGCGTCTGCCTGTAAACAGCCCGTCGAAGGTCTTTTTATTGTCAGAGTTTCAACTTGTCGTAAACATCAAAAAACGAGAGATTTGATCAAAAACGAGTGAAATAAGGCAAAAAATGATCTGTTTCATAAATTTATACAGTATAAGAAATTGCGGACTATACACAATAATTTGGAATTTTCAACAGGTGTTTGAAGAATTTTTTATCGGCCGCCGGCGGAAAAAATTGCCGGCAAATTGGCTGGGTAATTTGTTGCTGAACAAAACTCGCACCCGAGAAAAATTTAATTCTTGTGCAATCGATCTAAGGCGCCTTGCAGGATATATGTGGCGGCGAGTTTATCCACCAGTTCCGCCCGCCGCTTTCGGCTGGCATCGGCCTCCAGCAAGGTTCTTGTCACCGCCGTCGTTGACAATCGCTCATCCCAAAGTGCCATGGGAATGGTCGAATATTGTTGCCAATTTCGCATATAAGCGTGTGTAGCCTGCGCCCGCGGCCCTTCGCTGCCATCCATATTCAAAGGCAACCCAAGGACCAATCCGCCAACGTTGTGGGTCTCACAAAGCAATGCCAGCGCTGCGGCGTTTTCTTTGAACTTTGTTCTTTTCAACGTCTCCAGCGGTGAAGCAACGGTGCGCGTAACATCACTAAGGGCAAGCCCAATCGTCTTGCTGCCAAGGTCTATGCCAATCAGCCTGGAGTGCGGCGTCAGGATGGCTTCAAGGTCTATCAATTTTTGAGCAAGGTCATCCTTCATGACGATCAGCTTATAGTCGGTTTTTTGGAAACGTACAGGTCATATTAAGCGCCATAACGAGGATTTTCGTGAGAATCAGAGAATAGGCTGATCTCCACGCTTTGCATCTGCGGCTTTCCTACCTATTCTACAGAACAACAGATCGCAACATTTAGAGAAAAGGAGAGCAAAGTTATGAAAATCACATGGTTGGGGCACTCAGCCTTTCGGGTCGAGACTAATAATAGCGTGCTCCTGATAGACCCGTTTATCAGCGCCAATCCGTCATTTAAGGGGTCATATGAAACCGCTATTGAAGGATGCACCCATGTTGTGTTGAGCCACGGACATGACGATCATATTGGTGATACAGCAGATATTTGTAAAAAAACCGGCGCAAAACTTATCGCCATCTATGAAATTTGTATGTTCTTAAACTCTCAGGGCGTTGAAAACATTGACCCGGGTAACACTGGCGGCTGCTTGGTGCAGGATGATTTTTCGGTAACCTTCACCCAAGCCCTACATTCCTCGGGAACCGTTATAGATGGCAAATCGGTATACCTTGGAAATCCCTGTGGCCTGGTCATAAAAACGACAGGGGATAAAACACTCTATCACATGGGAGACACGGAGATATTTGGCGATATGGCACTGATCAACGAGATGTACGCCCCGGACATTGGTATTGTTCCGATCGGCGATCGCTTTACCATGGGAGCTAAATCCGCCGCCCTGGCCTGTTCGCGATTTTTCTCGTTTTCGACAATCATCCCCTGTCATTATGCCACTTTTCCAATACTCGACCAAACTGCTGATGCATTTTTAAAAGAAATGCCCGGACACAATGTGGTTGTTCCCAGGGTGGGCGAGAGTGTGGAAGTATAGCTTAAGACGGCGAACTTCAATTCAAGAGATTACCGATGGGTTGTTGCAGGCATCGATGGGCGGTGATATGTAACCCCGTTCGCTGGCCCTTCGGGGCCGGGGCAATTTCCAAGTTGGCCGGGTGCCAGCTTTTTAAGATTTTCTATTCAGGAGATAACATGTCGGTCGATCAGGCGACAGTTCGCAATATTGCACATCTTGCGCGTGTCGCAATTTCAGATGAAGACGCAAAAAATCTAGAGAGCGAACTCAACAGCATTTTAACTTGGGTTGAACAGCTTGGCGAGGTTGATACCGATGGTGTCGAGCCCTTGACAAGTGTTGTCCATATGAAAATGAAAATGCGTGAGGATGAGATTACCGACGGTGGATACTCCGATAAGGTGGTTCACAATGCCCCGGCGTATGAGGACACCTTTTTCATGGTGCCTAAGGTCATTGAGTAGGGGGCAATAATGAGTGAACTAACCAAACTGACCATAGCGCAAGCGCTCAATAAGCTGCAGGCGGGCGAATTTTCCTCAACCGAACTGACACAAGCCTATATCGACAACATAGAGCAGGCAGAGGCACTCAATGCCTTCATCACCAAAACGCCTGAAAAAGCTCTGGAAATGGCAGCGCAATCGGACCAGCGGCGGGCCAAGGGTGAAGCGACCGGTGCATTGGAAGGAATTCCTGTCGGCGTCAAGGATTTGTTCTGTACGCAGGGGGTCCTGACCACTGCCGGCAGTCACATCCTCGATGGATTTGTTCCCGATTATGATTCGACCGTCACAACCAACATGTGGCGGGATGGGGCAGTGATGTTGGGCAAATTGAACCTCGATGAATTTGCCATGGGCTCATCTAACGAAACCAGTTACTACGGCCCTGTTGTCAATCCCTGGCAGCGCAAACAGTCAAATACCAAGCTTGTTCCCGGCGGCTCTTCCGGCGGCTCGGCAACATCTGTTTGTGCTCACCTGTGCAGGGGCGCCACCGCGACCGATACCGGCGGCTCAATTCGCCAGCCCGGGGCCTTTACCGGAACGGTTGGTCTCAAGCCGACCTATGGCCGCTGTTCACGCTGGGGAATAGTTGCTTTTGCCTCCTCGCTCGATCAGGCCGGTCCGATCACCCGTACGGTGGAGGATGCAGCGATCATGCTGGGCTCCATGGCCAGTCACGACGCCAAAGATACAACAAGTGTTGATACACCTGTGCCTGACTACCAGGCTGCTTTAACCGGAGATATCAGAGGCCTCAAGGTCGGCATTCCCAAGGAATACCGGCTGGACGGCATGCCTGGCGAAATTGAAGACCTGTGGAGCGCCGGCATCGACTGGCTAAAGGCCGCTGGTGCCGAGATTATCGATGTCTCTTTGCCGCACACTAAA
>JAJFHR010000406.1 GCA_021775515.1 Hyphomicrobiales bacterium
GGCCGGTGCGCCGGTTTTTAAGGCTTATTTTCTCTTGTTTAAGGGCGCTTTCGGATCGCAATTTGCCCTGACCGAAACCGTCACCCGGTCCATTCCCCTGATATTCACCGGCCTAGCGGCCGCCATTGCCTTTCGGGCTAAATTTTACAATATCGGCGCTGAGGGACAGCTTTATTGCGGCGCTTTGGCGGCGACTTATTTCGGCACCGGGCTCGTGGTCCTGCCGGCCTTGATGATGGTGCCGTTTTTAATGACCATGGGGGCGTTGGCTGGTGGTCTAATTCTCATTATCCCGGTGCTGTTGAAAACTCATCTTAAAGTCGATGAGGTGGTCACGACGCTGCTGTTAAACTTTGTCATTCTATTGCTCGTAAGTTTTTTGATCGAAGGGCCGTGGAAAGACCCATTGTCGCTGGGATGGCCTCAGGCAGCCTCAATAATTGACGAAGGTGTATTGCCGACGTTGATGGCCAAGGGCCGGCTGCATCTGGGCCTTATTTTTGCCGTTGCTGCCGCCGTTCTGGTCTGGGTGATCATGAAATTTACGGTTTGGGGGTATGAAATCAAGGCGGTAGGTTACAACGCAACTGCGGCTGAATTCGCCGGCATTCGGGTAAATGCTACGGTTATTCGCACGGCGATGATCAGCGGTGGATTGGCGGGCCTTGCCGGGGTCAGTGAGGTGGCTGGCCTTAAAGGGTACCTTACCCTCGATCTCTCCCCCGGCTTTGGTTATACCGGCATCGCCGTCGCCATGCTGGCCCAATTGCATCCCTTAGCCGTAATTCCGGCGTCATTGTTCCTGTCGGCTGTTTATGTTGGCGCGGATGCGATGAGCCGCGCTATTGCCATTCCCACCTACATTGCCGACGTTCTGGTTGGTGTTTCCGTTTTGTGTGTTTTAGTCAGTGTAATGTTTACTCGATACCGCATCAGGTGGGCTTAATGGATCTGTTTGAAATTGTTCTGACTACCGGTTTTTGGGCGGCGACCATTCGCATCGTCTCGCCGTTAATCTTTGCCACACTCGGTGAACTCATTTGTGAACGCGCTGGCGTCCTTAATTTAGGTATCGAGGGCATCATGACAATGGGCGCCATGGTGGGCTGGATGTGGGTGTTTCAGGGCGGTGACTTATGGACCGGGGTAATTGTCGCTGCTTTCGTCGGTGGAATTTTTGGCCTCTTGCACTCGGGCTTTACCGTCCACCTTGGTTTATCGCAGCATGTCACCGGAATTGGCGTCACGATGTTTGCCTCTTCCTTGAGTTACTATGTATATCGCATGCTTCTGCCATCTGCTACCACACCACCAAAAATCACACCGTTTCAGACTTACCCGATCCCGGGGCTTTCGGAAATTCCGGTGATTGGCGAAGCACTTTTCTCCCAGACACCACTTACCTATTTGGCTCTCCTGAGCGTGCCGATTGTTTGGTATGGTCTCTATCGCACGCCGGTCGGTTTGGCTGTGCGTATGGCGGGAGAAAATCCGGTAGCCGTGGAAGCCCAGGGCATTGATGTTTTAGCTGTTCGCACCGGTGCTGTCGTCGTCGGCAGTGCCCTTATGGCCGTTGGTGGCGCCTTCATTACAATGTCGGCTTTTGATGCCTTTTTCTTCGGCATGATCAACGGCCGCGGCTGGATTGCGATAGCACTGGTTGTGTTTGCCTCGTGGCGGCCTGGAAAAGCGTTGTTGGGAGCGGTTTTATTTGCCGGGCTCGAAGCCTTTCAGGTGCGCGCGCAACAGGTCGCGGGCGCTTCTGTGCTTCCCTATCAGTTTTTCCTGATGCTGCCATATCTGTTGTCCATCATTGCCATGGTCATCATGGCCCGCCGTGCGCGTTATCCCAAGGCGCTGCTGGTGCCCTTCCGCCGTGGCGAGCGCGTTTAAAGTTACCCAAATTTGAGAGGCTAAAATGCTCACCGAAACTGACAAAAAATTCCTGGCGCTGGCCTATCAAGAAGCCAAGGCGGGATATGGAGAGGGCGGCTGCCCCATCGGTGCGTCTCTGGCTTCAGGCGATGAACTAATAGCCTCGGGACGCAACCAGAGAGTTCAAGAAGGTGACCCGATTGCCCATGGCGAAATGGACTGTTTGCGCAAGGCCGGCCGCCAACGTACCTATAAAGGCATGACGCTCTATACTACCTTGAGCCCGTGTATGATGTGTTCGGGCACTATCGTTCAATTTGGCATCGAGCGCGTGGTAATTGGTGAGGCTGAAAATTTTGAAGGCAATCCGCAGTTCCTGCGCGATCATGGCTGCGAGGTGTTGCTGGCGCATGACCCCGATTGCATTGCGCTGATGAAAAAATTCATCGAAGAAAAACCCGAACTTTGGCTGGAAGATATTTCTGAAGATTAACAACCCGTCATTGGGCTGGGGATAACTCAAACCACGGTCGGACTATGTGAGTTTTCGGTTTATGATGACGGCTAATTTCCTTGCTATGCGCCAAATCCTAACTGGAATTCATATATCCCATGCATGATAATCTGACCGTCGTTAACCACCCGCTCATTGCCCATAAACTCACATTGATGCGCGATAAAAATGCGCCTACGGCTGTTTTTCGGCAATTGTTGCGGGAAATTTCGCTGTTGCTCGGCTACGAGGTTTTGCGTGACTTGCCGTTGACGACAAAAACGATCGAAACTCCGGTCGAAGCGATGGAGGCGCCGGTTCTAAAAGGACGCAAGCTGGCTCTGGTTTCAATTCTGCGGGCAGGAAATGGTCTTCTTGACGGCATGCTTGATCTGGTGCCAAGCGCACGTGTCGGTCACATCGGGCTTTACCGTGATCCCAAAACCCTGCAACCGGTCGAATATTATCTCAAGCTGCCCGAACATATGCCCGAACGCTCGGTGATCGCTGTTGATCCGATGCTGGCAACCGGCAATTCTGTTTCGGCAGCGCTTGAACGGTTGAAAGAATCGGGCTCAAAAGACATCCGCCTCATGTGTCTGTTATCGGCACCTGAGGGGATCGAGGCTTTGGCCAAAAGCCATCCCGATGTGCGCATTTTCACTGCCGCCGTTGACAGCCACCTCAATGATCATGGTTACATCGTGCCGGGTTTGGGCGATGCTGGCGACCGCATGTTTGGCACCAAGTAGACCTCATATTCTCATTGCTACAGAAGGTGTCCAAATCCTTTTACCGCCGGACTTCGAGGGCATGTTTCCGGCGGCCATTTCGCCTGTCTTGACTAGTTGGAAAAATTTTGATCAAATAGTCAAATATTGGCGAAAGTCGCCTGTAGGGGTGATGCTGGGGCAACGGGAGGCCGCTTATGGCGAGTGACAACAGGCGTTCACAAATTGCAACCGGACGGTTGCGCGCAGAAGATTATTCAGAAAATTTTTCCGACCTGCATCCGCTGTTAAGCCCGCACGAAGCTTATGTAGAAGCTGACCGGTGTTATTTCTGTCATGATGCACCGTGCATGAATGCTTGCCCGACGAGCATTGATATACCAAAATTCATTCGTCAGATTCAGACCGGAAATCCCATCGGGTCGGCGCGGACGATTTTTGAACAGAATATTCTCGGCGGCATGTGCGCGCGCGTATGCCCGACTGAAACCCTGTGCGAGCAGGTATGTGTGCGTGAAGAAGCAGAAGGCAAACCGGTGCTGATCGGTCAATTGCAACGCTTTGCTACTGACCATTATATGAGCCACAGAAATCAGCCCTTTGACCGCGCCGCTGCAACGTCGAAAAAAATAGCGGTGATCGGGGCAGGGCCGGCGGGGCTCGCCTGCGCGCACCGGCTTGCCATGCACGGCCATGACGTGGCTATTTTTGATAGCCGCAAAAAGCCCGGTGGTCTTAACGAATATGGTATCGCTGCCTATAAAACGGTGAATGATTTTGCCCAGCGGGAAGTGGAGTTTGTCCTCTCTATTGGTGGCATTACCTTGGAAACCGGTAAGCAACTTGGCCGCGATTTCACCCTTGAAGATTTGCGTTCAGATTATGATGCTGTTTTTCTCGGGCTCGGCATGAGCGGGGTTAACAAGCTAGGCCTGGACGCAGAGGATCTTGAGGGATGTGTTGATGCCGTAGATTATATTGCTGACCTGCGCCAGGCGCCTGATCTTGCCGCACTTCCTGTCGGGCGTAATGTAGTGGTCATCGGTGGCGGAATGACGGCGGTTGATGCGGCCGTTCAAAGCAAACTTCTTGGTGCGGAGACTGTCACAATGGTTTACCGGCGTGGTGCCGACCGCATGAATGCCAGTGAATATGAGCAGGAACTGGCCCAGATCAAGGGTGTCAAAATTACTTGCTGGGCCCAGCCGGTCCGGCTTGTCGAAGGCGAAAAAGGCAAACTTGCCGGAGTTGAATTTGAGTATACTCGAGAGGCCGCTGGAAAACTCGAAGGAACCGGTGAAAAATTTATTCTTGATGCCGACATGGTTTTCAAGGCCATCGGCCAAAAGTTTGACGCAGGTCCTATAAATGGCGGCAAACAGGCATTGGACCTGACAGGAGGCCGCATAAAGGTTGATGAAAGCCGGCGGACAAATCTTGCCGATGTATGGGCCGGCGGCGATTGCGTGATCGGCGGCGATGACCTCACAGTGGCAGCCGTTGAAGACGGCAAGGTGGCAGCAGAGGCCATCAATAAGTTTCTGGGTTCCTAACGCCCGGGTCAAGACGACACCCCCATATCAGGGAGCAGACAATGGTAGACATTCGCAGCGAATTTATCGGCATCAAATCACCGAATCCATTCTGGTTGGCTTCGGCGCCGCCAACTGACAAGGCCTATAATGTTGTGCGCGCCTTTGAGGCCGGTTGGGGGGGCGTTGTCTGGAAGACGCTTGGCGAAGACGGGCCGCCGTTGGTAAATGTAAATGGACCCCGCTATGGCGCCATCCATGGCAATGACCGGCGGTTGTTGGGGTTCAATAATATTGAACTGATTACCGACCGGCCGCTGGACGTTAATCTGCGCGAAATTAAGCAGGTCAAACGTGACTGGCCCGACCGTGCCCTGGTTGTATCTTTAATGGTGCCGTGTGAGGAGCAGAGCTGGATTGACATCCTCAAAAAAGTTGAGGGCACGGAAGCCGACGGGATTGAACTCAATTTTGGCTGCCCTCACGGCATGTCGGAACGCGGCATGGGGTCCGCTGTGGGGCAAGTGCCCGAATATATCGAAATGGTGACCCGCTGGTGTAAAACCCACACACGCATGCCGGTGATCGTAAAATTGACGCCGAATATCACCGATATTCGTTTTCCTGCCTCAGCCGCCATGACCGGTGGGGCTGATGCCGTATCCCTCATCAATACCCTGAACTCGATTGTTAGTGTAAACCTCGATACGATGGCACCGGAGCCGACAATTGATGGCAAGGGCTCCCATGGCGGATTTTGCGGCCCGGCAGTCAAACCGATTGCACTTCATATGGTGGCCGATATTGCCCGTGATCCCAAGACCGCCAACTTACCAATTTCCGGTATCGGTGGTGTAACCACCTGGCGTGATGCCGTAGAGTTTATGGCTCTGGGCGCTGGCAACGTCCAGGTATGCACTGCTGCCATGACCTATGGATTTAAGGTTGTGGAAGAAATGATTGATGGGCTTAAAGATTGGATGGAAGAGGCCGATTATAATCGGCTTGACGATTTCATCGGTCGTGCTGTGCCAAATGTTTCCGACTGGCAATATCTTAATCTCAACTATATCGCCAAGGCGAAAATTGATCAGGATTTATGTATCAAATGTGGCCGCTGCCACATCGTTTGTGAGGACACTTCCCATCAGGCAATCACGGCCTCGAAAAACGGCGTTCGCCACTTTGAGGTAATTGATGAAGAATGCGTTGGCTGCAACCTGTGTGTGAGCGTGTGCCCGGTGGAAGATTGTTTGACCATGGAACAGATGACATCTGGTGTAGATCCGCGCACCAAACAGCCAATTAATCCTGATTATGCCAACTGGACAACGCATCCTAATAATCCAAACCGCGTCGAAGCAGCGGAATAAACCTTGACCTTTGGCCGCTATTGCACTTTCAGGCCATTGACCAGAATTGATGTTATAGTCGACTGGGCATCCAGAAAACACCTGTCCTTGTTGTAGGTGGCACCGAGCACCGAACGGATTTGAGTATCAAAATCCGCATAGTGCTGGGTTGTGGCCCAGATCATAAAGATCAGATGATAGGGATCAACCTTGGCAATTTCCCCCCTGTCGGCCCACAATTTTATGACCGAGGCTTTTTCATCCACCAGGGCTTTTAAATCACCTTTAAGCACATCTCCGATCATTGCTGCGCCTTGCAGCATTTCGTTGGCAAACAGGCGGGAGGCCTCGGGGTTTTTTCGAGACATTTCAAGTTTGATCATCGTGTATTTAACGATTTGATCTACCGGATCTCCGTCGGGGTCAAGTTCGGATAAAGGTGCAAGCCAATGGTCCAGTGTTTGCTGCAACAGCCTGACATAAATATCTTGCTTGCCACGAAAATAGTAGAGGACGTTGGGTTTTGAAAGCTGCGCATGATCGGCAATCTGATCAATGGTTGAGCCCCTAAAACCGAATTGAGAAAACACGGCAAGAGCGGCATCCAGAATCTTCTGTTCGTTTTTCGCCTGGATGCGGGTTTTCTTTTTCGAAGCTGCGGCGCGTTTCATCATTTTTTGGGGGCTTCCAGCGGCTGCGCCCGCCAATATTATTGACCGTTTGGTCAGGTTTCTATAGGGTTAAAAATCTTATCAATTGATCAAACTTTTAAGTTTCAGGTTCTAAATATCCGAATTGACGGATGGCTTCAACCACGGATTGCAACCTCGGTGAAATAGACAATAAACACCGGTGAGACCGTGCAGTTTAAGAGGGGATTTTTATGACAAACGTGAGCAATCTTCGGGTCAACGGGGACCGGCTTTGGGATGCCCTGATGGAGATGGCTAAAATCGGTCCTGGTGTTGCCGGTGGCAACAATCGCCAGACCCTGACGGATGAAGACGGCGAAGGGCGCCGCCTGTTCCAAAAATGGTGTGAAGCAGAAGGCCTGACCATGGGCGTTGACACCATGGGAACCATGTTTGCCCGCCGTGAAGGCACCGATCCTGAGGCCTTGCCGGTTATGGTCGGCAGCCATCTCGACACACAGCCAACCGGCGGCAAATATGACGGCGTGCTCGGCGTGCTTGGCGGGCTGGAAATTATTCGTACCCTAAATGACATGGGCATTAAAACCAAACACCCTATTGAGGTTGTAAATTGGACCAATGAAGAAGGAACGCGCTTTGCTCCGGCAATGCTGGCGTCAGGTGTTTTTGCCGGCGTGCACGCACAAGACTGGGCCTATGGGCGCGAAGACGCCGAGGGCAAAAAATTTGGCGATGAATTAAAGCGTATCGGCTGGCAAGGTGATGAGGAGGTGGGGGCCCGCAAGCTGCACGCTTTTTTTGAACTGCACATCGAACAAGGGCCAATTCTCGAAACGGAGAACAAGGACATCGGGGTCGTAACTCACGGTCAAGGGCTGTCCTGGACACAGGTAACCATAACCGGCAGGGACAGTCACACCGGGTCGACTCCGATGCCAATGCGCAAAAACGCCGGCCTTGGCATGGCGCGTATTCTCGATCTTGTCGATGAAATTGCCTGGTCGCACAAACCCAATGCGGTAGGTGCTGCAGGCCATATTGATGTTTTTCCAAATTCACGCAATGTTATTCCCGGCAAGGTGGTTTTCACCATTGATTTCCGCTCGCCGGATATAGCCGTTATTGAAGACATGGAAAAACAATTGGCCAGAGGGGCAAAGACAATTTGTGATTTGATGGGTCTTGGCCTCGAGATCGAAAAAACCGGCGGGTTTGACCCGGTCAAGTTTGATGACAATTGTGTCACGGCAATTCGCACCGCCGCAGAACGGCTGGGATATTCGCACCGCGATCTCATCTCCGGTGCCGGCCATGATGCCTGCTGGGTAAACCGGGTCGCACCTACGGCAATGGTCATGTGCCCCTGTGTAGATGGCCTGTCACACAATGAGGCCGAAGAAATTTCCAAGGAATGGGCAGCGGCTGGGGCAGATGTGCTGTTTCATGCAGTGGTCGAAACGGCGGAAATCGTGGAGTGAGGTGAGATTTGTTGTGCGGAATGTGTTGAGGAATGGATCTCTGTGAAAAGCACAGAGATGACGATGATCACCCAAACAACCCTCTCGTCATTCCTGTGCTTGTCACAGGAATTTATAGCGCTAAACTATTGATATGAAGAAAGCAGGAATTGTTTACATACTTGCATCAAGAAAAAATGGAACACTTTACGTAGGGGTAACGTCTGATTTAACGCGAAGAATGGATCAACATTTGCAAAAATCAGGTTCCGGGTTTGCGGCCAGATACAATGTGACGCGGTTGGTTTGGTTTGAACAACATGAAATGATCGCGCAGGCGATAACACGCGAAAAAACGATAAAAAAATGGCCGAGGCAATGGAAGATCAATGCGATTGAAGAGAACAATCCAAATTGGCAAGATTTGAGGTGGCAACTGGTTTGATGGATTTGTCATGGGGGCAGCATTGAGGGATGGATCCCTGTGACGAGCACAGGGATGACGAAGGTTGAGAATGAAGCCGGTGGAGGTATTCGTGTCTGGTCATTAGGCGATGTCAAAGCGTAGGGAAGTTCTGAACATACCAACAAGATTTCAGTTAAAGTTCCAGTTTATTTTCAGGCTCCGACAGAATTGAATGAGAAACACCATACGCGTCGAAACAAGAAGGGCTAAATGGGAAATTCAACACAGGCTGGTGATGATCGTTGCAAAACCACCCCCCTCGTCATCCCTGTGCTCGTCACAGGGATCCATCCCTCAATGCTGCCCCCATGACAAATC
>JAJFHR010000407.1 GCA_021775515.1 Hyphomicrobiales bacterium
CAATCAGCACTGAACCGGTTTGTGCTTCGAAAAACCGCAAGACAAGATTGAGCACCGTACTTTTTCCTGCCCCGCTGGGACCGACCAGCGCCACGCGTTTGCCTGCAGGAACAACCAGAGAAAAATCACGCAGGATGGGTAGGCTATCGCTGTAGCCGAAGGTAACCTTGTCGAAAACGATTTCTCCGTTGTTGACATCTAATGCAAACGCATTCTTGTGATCAGTTATTCCGGTTTCTCTATCCAGGAGGGAGAAAATTCGCGCTGCTGCAGCAACGCCTTCCTGCAGGGCAGTCTGCACAGCCGCCAGATTCTTGAGGGGCTGGTAGAGCAGGGGGACGGCGACCATGAAACCGGCAAAATCTCCGGCAGACAGTGTTCCAAGCGAAGATTGATAACTGGCATAAATGATAACTGCGGCAATCCCCACCCCGGAGAGTGCTTCGGCGACGGGGGCAGAGGCTGCGCGCGCGCGCGCGCCGTGCATGAGAAAACGGAAGTTTCGATTGATTGCCTCTTCCGCCCGGTTGATTTCCTGTTTTTCCTGTTGATAGGCCTTCACAACGCGGATGCCGGACAAAGCCTCGGAAATGATTGTGCTCAATTCGCCGGTTTCCTGTAAGCTTTTGCGGGTTGATTTGCGCATGGTGCGCCGCTGTTTGCCCATAAAAAACAGCATAGCCGGCAAAACAACCGTCGCGATAAGCGCCAGCCGCCATTCAATCCAATACATGCCGGCCAGCGTGGCAATCACAATGAGTATGTTTTTGGCAAATGCCACCACCATTCCCACCGTATCGCGAATTCGCACAGCATCATTCAAAAAGCTTGAAACAAACCGGCCCGAATGAGTAAGCGACAGTTCCGATACATCAGTGATCATAAGTTTTTTGAACAGGTCGATCTGAATATCCGCAACGGCGCGAAAACCCAGAAAAGACCGGGTTACATTGACAAAATATTCGCTTAGAGCCTTAAAAGCGGTAACGGCCACGATCGAGACCGGCAGCCAGTTGGGAATGCCGGGCGTGGTCTCCGACAGCAATGCGTCGATGGCGTATTTAACCAGAACCGGCATAAGACCTGTTGCCGCTGCCACGATCACCATCGCCACCAGGCTCAAAAACAAAAGGCCTAGTCTCGGTTTGAGATAAAATAATACAATACGAGACAGCATGTCCCGGGTCGTCATTCCCTCCCGTTCGAGGCCATCATCCGTTTGATCAAGTTGCGTCGTATCGCTAAAGACGTTTTCGTCCACCGCCGTCAACACCTATTTTTGATTTCCCGCGGACCCTAACACGCAGTTCACGCGCTTGCCAGCGCACCCTAATTAGGAAGAATTAAGCCTCGACAGCCTTTAAAGGTTTTGTCGGGTCCAGCAGACGGTGGAGGTGGACAATAAAATACCTCACGTGGGCATTGTCGACCGACCTTTGAGCGGCACCCTTCCAGGCATCATAAGCGGCGGCATAATTTGGATACATGCCGACAATATCAAGACTTCCCAGGTCCTTAAACGTCACATCGTCAAGCTCTTCAAGCTCGCCACCAAAGACCAAGTGCAACAGTTGTTTAGGGTTTTGATCGGACATATTATTACGTTCCCTGCAGGCTAGGCTGATATTATTCAACAAGTATTTGCTGCATTAGCAGACTGTGAAGCTCAGGCCCTGCCGCGGCAATATTTTCATGATCGGGATGGTTGCAGTTATAAACAAGTGGATCACCGTCCAAGTTTGAAACCTTCCCGCCCGCTTCCTGCACTAAAAGATCAGCGGCTGCAAGGTCCCAATCTTTTTTTGACCGGATTGTTAACGTCGCATCCTCGTGGCCGTGGGCTACCTGGCATAATCGCAAAGCCATGGAATTATAGCTTGTTATCGCCATGTCCGGCCACGGAAATTGCCAGCGATCTGGGCTGAATGCACCGGAGTTTGCCGCCATGCGGCATTGCTGCAACCGCGGCGTGTGCGTTGTCCTTATAGGTTTGTTGTTCAAATAGGCCCCTGCACCCTTAACAGCGGTAAAAAGGGCGGAAGATGTTGGGTGGTATACAGCAGCCGTAACCGCTGCCCCGTTTTCCACAACGGCAATGGAAATTGTCCAATCATCGCGGCCCCGTAAGAATGCCCGTGTGCCATCAATTGGATCGACTACCCACAACCGTCTTTTGCCAAGCCGGACATTATCATCCTCGGTTTCTTCGGATAGCCAGCCATAGTCTGGCCGCGGTGCCAAAAGGCGTTCTTTGAGCAGTTGATTAACGGCAATATCGGCTTCTGTTACCGGGCTGTTGTCGTCCTTCTTCCAGTGTTTCATATTGCTTTTGAAGAACTTCAGAGCCAAATCCCCAGCCTCGAGAATTACGGCTTCCAAAAGGGCCATATCTTCTCGCCCGTAAGGGGGAATGGTTATTTTATTAGGTTTCATTGGTTTGTGGCACACCAGAGGTGATCAAAACACCCTTTGGGGCGCTTTCTTTAAAATGGTATTTTACGGGAAAAAAGCAAGGAGCTGGTTAACATCCGTCTTGTCAAGCTGCCGCACTGATTTGTCGCATAAAAAAGGTAAAAGGCTTTTTACGTTAAAAAAAAGTGAAACTTGTTAACTCTTTAACAACCTTTTTTCTTGGAAGAAATCGTTAACTCTCTCTCTTAATTAGATTCAAATTCCTCTTATGTATAGTGGCTGCAAGGTAGGCGTTTAGGGGAAAAGAAATGCAAAAGCATTCCTCACAGGAACGCGGGAATCAGATTCCCGTGAACGGGTCACTATGGCCGGATTGCGCGATCGAAGTTGATCCGTACCGGTTGCCCGCACACATTGAGTTCGATGCACCATGTCCGGTCTTCACCAATGTGGCGGTCAATCGTACGGTATCAATATACAAAGGCTTCGTGGTTGTAACCGATAAATTGGGTCTGCAATCAACAACACAGCGTGTAATAGCGCTGGATGACTTTGACGCGGTTGTTGTGCGCGTGGGTTTTAACAGCCACCGGCACCGGCAGATTGGCTCTGCGGTATATCTTCATCACAAGAGGTTGGGCCTGGATTTACCACTTTATGCAGCGGTCGATTGCCAGGATACAGCCGTTTTTTGGTATTCGTGGGCCCGCGTTTTAGGCGTGCCCGCCATGTCGATCAGCCGCGATGGCAGTTTAATTGACCCGTTTAATCGCTTGGGCCAGGTATGCATCAGCCATAGCAAACCTCGCCGCAGCTTCATAAGCCAGGCGGCGCAGCGCCCGTCGGTCAGGCAACAGTCCGCACGCCACAAGCGCCGGATCGAAAAGATAAACAGCGCGCGGCAACTGGTTGGACCGGCAGGTTCACAGACCAAAGACGGGTCAAACGTTTATAATTTGTTCGGCTAACAGCGCGCCTAAAATAATCAATCCAAAGAATTTGTTGGAGCGGAAGAGCATCAAGCAGCGCTCGGAATTGTGGATATCCAAGGTCATGATCTGCCAGCTGAGGTGAACGGTCCCGATGGCGAGGCCGGCAAAAAACACCATACCCGCTCCAGCGCTGAAGGCGGCCAGCCCGAGAAAAACAGCGGTTGAGCCATAAAACAAACACAGCCAAGCCTTTGTTTTTTCGCCGAATTTTAGTGCTGTTGATTTCAAACCAAGCAGGGCGTCATCGTCTTTATCTTGGTGGGCATAAATTGTGTCGTAGCCTATAGTCCAGCAAATGGTGGCGAAATATAATAAAACCGGAGCGATATCCAAACTTCCGGCGACCGACGCCCATCCCAGCATTGCCCCCCAGCTAAACGTCAAGCCCAAAACGGCCTGGGGCCAATAGGTCACCCGTTTCATGAACGGATAAATCGCGACCAGGACGAGCGATGACATGCCGAAAAATATGGCAAAAAGATTAAATTGCAGCAAAACCAGCAAGCCGATTAAACATTGCGCGGCCAAAAAGACAAAAGCAGCAGCTACCGAAACTCTGCCGCTGGGAATAGGGCGCGATCTCGTCCGGGCCACCCTGGCATCAAATTCTTTATCGACAATATCATTATAGGTGCAACCGGCACCGCGCATGACAAAGGCGCCAATGGCAAACAGAATAAAAAGCCAGACAATCGGCAGTTCCGGCTCAAACCCTGCGATACGCGCCAGAACCAAAGACCACCAACAGGGAATTAGCAAAAGCCAGGCACCGATGGGCCGGTCATATCGGGCCAGCTGCAGATAGGGTCTTGCCCATTCTGGCGCCAGGCTGTCAACCCAGTTGCCGGATTTTGAATCAGCCACAGATGTTGATGTGTGATTGCTCATAACGTTCAGTTTGGTTGCAACAAATGATCTCCGGCAATACTACTAAACAATAGTTCTAACGCTTGCGAGACAAAATACCAATGGCTCAACGTTACAGATTGTTTGTTCAGGCCAGCCTGGCGGCGGGAAACGTTATTAGATGCGAACCGGCTCAAAACCATTATTTGTTGACAGTGCTGCGGCTGAAACCGGGCGCTCATGTCGGAATTTTTAACGGTCGGGATGGCGAATGGGAAGGGGAATTGCAGTTTGGCGGCCGCAAATCTTCCAGCCTGCGTGTGGTGCTTAAAGTTAAAGATCAGGAGACTGGTCCCGATTTAGTTTACCTCTTTGCGCCGATAAAGCGCGCACGTCTGGATTATATGGTGCAAAAAGCCACCGAAATGGGCGCCTCGGTTCTGCAACCCGTCATTACTGAATATACCAATGTTTATCATCTCAAAATTGACCGGATGAGGCTAAACGCCATAGAAGCAGCGGAACAGTGCAATCTGTTGTCTATTCCGGAAATACGCGACCCTGTTCGTTTTGAAGAAGTTCTGAACACCTGGTCGTCGCAACGAACGCTGATTTATTGTGATGAACAGGCGGCATTAGACTGTCCCCTCAGGCAACTTGAAAAAGTCAAACCTGGTCCACTCGCAATTCTGATCGGACCGGAGGGCGGGTTTTCGCCATCTGAACGTGCGCTTCTGCAAAAGCAGCCCTTTGTTGTGCCAATTTCCTTGGGACCACGCATTATGCGGGCTGATACCGCCGCCGTGGCAGCTTTGGCCTTGGTGCAAGCAACGCTTGGAGATTGGCGTAGCTGAAATGAAAGTCGTCCAAATTTCATCGCTGGCAAGTTAGAACAAGTTAGAAATTGTCATGTCATGTGAAATTGGTGTACGCCATAGGCAACTCAGAAATTAGGAGCGCCGCAAACTACACCTAGGCAGCAGCTCCTCCAAAAAAGAAAGCCAAAATATGTCAGGTTCTAACGGCGGGAGCCCAAGAATTGAGCACTATGACGACTTGCTTGAATTTTTCACGTCTGGATGTAAACCACCAGAGCAATGGCGGATCGGCACCGAGCATGAAAAGTTCGGTTTTAATCAGCGGGATCTAACTCCGGTACCTTATGAAGGCCCAAAAGGCATAAAGGCCCTGCTGGAAGGGTTGCAACACCGTTATAATTGGTCGCCGGTCTATGAGGCAGGAAACATAATTTCCCTTTTGCAGTGCCCGGACCAAGGCGGAGGCTCAATTACCTTGGAACCGGGCGGGCAATTTGAGCTCTCCGGTGCGCCGTTGGAAACCCTGCATCAAACCTGCGATGAAGTGCAGACCCATTTAGAACAGGTTCGCGAAATTGGCGATGAGCTTGGCATCGGTTTTCTTGGTTTAGGATTTTCACCGAAATGGAGTTATGAAGAAACGCCGATAATGCCCAAAGGCCGCTACCAGATTATGCGAAACTATATGACCAAAAAGGGCGATCTTGGTACCGACATGATGTTTCGTTCGGCCACGGTTCAGGTTAATCTGGACTATGAGAGCGAAGCAGACATGATCAAAAAACTGCGGGTAGCACTTGCTTTACAGCCAATAGTTACGGCTATTTTTGCCAATTCGCCGTTTGGAGAGGGAAAACCGAACGGATTTCTGAGTTATCGAAGCCATTTATGGCTTGATACCGATCCGGACCGTTCCGGCATGTTGCCCTTTGCGTTCGAAAGCAATATGGGATTTGAACGATATGTCGAATATGCTCTCGATGTTCCAATGTATTTTGTTTATCGCAATGGCATTTATCACGACGTCTCGGGTAAAAGTTTCCGCGATTTTCTCAACGGCGAGTTGGAAGGATTTCCGGGAGAAAAACCGACCATGGATGATTGGTCGGATCATCTGACAACTCTGTTCCCGGAAGCCCGTGTAAAAAAATTCATCGAAATGCGCGGTGCAGACAGCGTGGCCTGGCGAGGACTTTGCGCCCTGCCGGCGCTTTGGGTCGGCCTGTTATATGATCAACAGACCCTCAATAACGCCTACGACCTTATTGCCGATTGGAGTGAAGAGGAAAGGCAGGCTTTACGTTTGCAGGTGCCCAAACAGGCGCTGAAAACACCTTTCCGCGGCGGCACGGTTAATGATGTGGCGAAGTCGATTGTCGACCTGTCGCGCCAGGGCCTTGCCAGTCGGCGGAAATTGGATCGCTTCGGGGAAGATGAAACTCATTTTCTCTCAGCCGTCGAAGCCATCGTTGAAGATGGCAAGACCACAGCCGAAGACCTTCTTGAACGCTTTCATGGTTCCTGGAACGGAAACATCGACCAAATATTTGAAGAATGCGCTTATTAAAACAGCACCAGCCGGTTTTGACTGGCTTGTTAGAAAGAGGGGACAAACGCCTATGGCCAAGAAGAAGGATGCCTCATTGGCGCTGGACAACTGTGTCAACCAGACCTGCCCGTGGTCGGGCAAGCCGGTGGATGGCAGTAGTCTGACCCTTTATCAGGGCCGGGTTGTCGGGTTTTGCAATCCCGGCTGCCGCGACAAGTTCAAGGCGGCCGTCGCGATGTTTGATGAAGCTATTCTGAAGAATTGAGGCTTGTATTTTTTCGATTTTTTCCCGGAAAAACCGGTTTGATCAAAATGGCTATAAATACCATTAATTCATATTTTGGTTGAAGTGACCGGAGAATTTCTTAGATGGATTTTGAATCTAAACTCAAAGGGTTATCTCTGGTTTCTTACAGACCTCAAGTTGGTTTTTTCACCACGCCTGGACTTAAAGTAAATTATCAGGTTTTCGAGTTAGAGCGTGTTACCGATAAGTGGGTGCCGGTTATCGGATAAATAACACGCTGGATCAAAAATTTAGGCTGCTGTTTTATTTCTTTCAAAACATGAAACAGCCTAGTCCAACGAGTTAAAAAAGAACCGGGCTAAAACACGGGGGGCCGGAAAACTACCAGCTCAGCGCGGGTGAATATGGTCACGCCTGTCGTCGCTGGCACTTGAGCTAAAAAAGATTTCGCCGCCGGTATGAACAGAAATTTAGGTCTAGCTCTTGAGGGCCTTGTAAGCAGCGGTGAAGCCTTTTAGCGACACCGATAGTGCAAGGCCGCGTCCAGGCGCTTCATAGATGATGAAATTTGCCTTGCCACCAGTGGTTAACGCCTTGAGAAGTTTTTTATCAAGCTCGGCTTGAGCAATACAGCCGTTCGGCAGGCAGCGCAGAAATCCGATGCGTCCCAGACCCTTATTATCCACTTCCAGCGCCAGCCCGTTTGGCAAAAATACGCCGGAAGGCGCCAATACCCGCATGAGTGTTCCCTCAGGTTTGTCTTTTCTTTTTATCCTGAAAAGAATGACCGAGAGCCCAACGTTTTGCCGTTCTTTTGACTTAACGGTTTGCACCATTCCGCACTGTTGTTTGGGGTCGGCCTTATCTGCCTTACCACTGTCTTTACCTTTGCCCTTGTCACTTTCCAGATTATTTACCAGGTCTTCGGCATTTACAGTTTTGCTGCCGATATATTCACATTGAATTTGCCAGGCGCCATGAGTGCTCTTGATTACTGGCTTCTGGGCGGAAGCACCCGTGGACAATCCCAGTGCGGCCAAAGAGAAAATCCCGAGGAAAATCCCAATTCTAAATGTCTTCATTGTTGTGTGTCCTAACCTCTAAATACACCTGAAGGAAATTTCTCCTGGCTCTAAGCGGCAAAAATTCATTTCCGTACACATTCTTACCAAGAAACCAGGAACGTTTCATAGCGAACCAATTCGGCATGGTAAAGAAGCGTTGTGACGATCAAATTCCCGAATATTAAAACTATTTGCAAAACCCAGTGAGAAATTATGCGAGAAAATCTGAAAAATGTCGATTCCAACCACACCGCTCTCGATTTTTTCCAGCATATGACAAGAAAAACGTGGCGACATTTTGCCGCGACCAGGAAACCTCTCATCGCGGGAATGCCTGCAACTGCTTCGATTAAGCCGGGGCTTTCGTGGAAATGCCCTTAAAATGTGTAATAATTGGGATTGCATTTCAGGGTGAATAAGCCTTAAAAGAGACCCACAATTTTGTCACAATGCTTGCGGGGGCAAGTGTTGTGGTAGGTTCATTGCGGCGCTTTTGATTCGCATGAAGCAAAAGCACGTCGGTGCACTTAATATGCGGTATTCGATTTTGTTGAAACATACCGCTGGTGAAACATCCAAATGGAGTTTTATGGACCATGCGGTCGATCGTTAAATTGTTTACCTTATTCGGGGCTCTTCTTACATTTGAAATCGGAACATTAAGTCAGGTCTTGGCGACGGAAAGCGGACAGCCGCATCCCTGGCAAATGGGTCTGGCTGATCCGGCATCGCCGCTGATGAGCAGGATCCAGTGGTTTCATGATGACTTTCTGTTGATCATCATCACGGTAATAACAGTCTTTGTGCTTTTGCTTTTGCTTTATTGCATGATCCGGTTCAACTCGAAGGCTAATCCCGAACCATCAACAACCTCACACAATACTCTTGTGGAAGTCGCCTGGACCGTTGTTCCCATACTGATTTTGGTCGCAATTGCGATACCTTCTTTCAAGGTTCTGTATTTTGACCGGACCATTCCCGAAGCCGACATGACCATCAAGGCAACCGGTAACCAGTGGTTCTGGAGTATGGAGTATCAGGATCCCGAATTTAACGGTATCGCCTTTGATGCGATAATGCTGGAAGACGATGAACTCAAACCGGGGCAGCCCAGATTGCTGGCCGTCGATAATAACATTGTAGTGCCGGTAAACAAGGTGGTGCGGGTGGTTGTTACCGCCAGTGATGTTATTCACAATTTTGCCATGCCGGCTTTTGGTCTCAAGATGGACGCTATTCCCGGCCGGTTGAATGAAACATGGTTTAAGGCAACCCGCACCGGCATGTTTTACGGGCAATGCTCCGAGCTCTGCGGAATTCGGCATGCCTTTATGCCCATCGGCATAAAAGTCGTCTCCGAAGAAGAATTTAAACAGTGGGTGGTGAAAGCCAAAAAAGAATTTGCCGGTAAATCGGTCGCGCCGTCGAAAATAGACGTGGCAATGACCAAAACAACCGTCGCAAGCAAAAATTGAGTGTGGAAGGATTAGATAAAATGGCAACTCATTCGGAAGCACATATCGAGCACGACCACCCCACGGGATGGCGTCGTTACGTTTACTCGACCAACCACAAAGACATCGGAACCATGTATCTGATCTTCGCGATTGTGGCGGGTGTTATCGGCGGTGCAATGTCTATTCTGATGCGGATGGAACTGCAGGATCCAGGCCTGCAGATTTTCGGAAATCCTCATACTTTCAACGTGTTAGTTACGGGTCATGGTCTGATCATGATCTTTTTTATGGTGATGCCGGCAATGATCGGTGGTTTTGGCAACTGGTTCGTGCCGCTAATGATCGGTGCGCCGGACATGGCATTTCCGCGCATGAACAACATTTCGTTCTGGCTTCTGCCGCCTTCCATTGGATTGCTGCTGATTTCTATTTTCGTTGAAGGGCCTCCCGGCAACAGCGGTGTCGGTGGCGGTTGGACAATCTACCCGCCGTTATCAACCAGTGCGCAACCGGGACCAGCGATGGACTTCGCTATCCTGTCGCTGCATTTGGCCGGTGCTTCCTCGATTTTGGGTGCGATTAATTTCATTACCACAATTTTTAATATGCGCGCGCCCGGCATGACCATACACAAGATGCCGCTTTTTGTTTGGTCTATTCTGGTAACCGTCTTCCTGTTGCTGTTGTCTTTGCCGGTTTTGGCGGGTGGTATCACAATGCTGCTGACCGACCGTAATTTCGGTACGACGTTCTTTGAACCATCTGGCGGCGGTGATCCAGTTTTATTCCAGCATTTGTTCTGGTTTTTTGGTCACCCTGAAGTATATATCCTTATCCTTCCCGGTTTTGGCATGATCAGCCACATTATCTCAACATTCTCAAGAAAGCCGATTTTCGGTTATCTTGGAATGGCCTACGCCATGGTTGCAATTGGCGTTGTCGGGTTTATTGTTTGGGCCCATCATATGTACACCGTGGGGCTGGATGTCGACACGCAGGCCTATTTTGTTGCCGCCACAATGGTGATTGCTGTGCCGACCGGGGTTAAGATCTTTTCCTGGATTGCAACTATGTGGGGGGGATCAATTGAATTCAAAACGCCCATGATCTGGGCCATTGGTTTCATCTTCCTGTTTACCGTCGGCGGCGTAACCGGTGTTGTCCTGGCTAACGCCGGCATTGATAGATCCTTGCACGACACATACTACGTGGTTGCACATTTCCATTATGTGTTGTCGCTTGGAGCCGTATTCTCGATTTTCGCCGGCTGGTATTATTGGTTCCCGAAAATAAGCGGTTATAACTATTCCGAAACTATCGGTAAGCTGCATTTTTGGGTGACTTTTGTTGGGGTGAATCTGGTGTTTTTCCCGCAGCATTTCTTAGGCTTGGCCGGGATGCCGCGGCGTATCGCCGATTATCCGGATGCCTTCGCTGGCTGGAATTATGTGTCGTCTCTTGGTTCATACCTGTCGGCCTTCGGGGTTCTCATATTCCTCTATGGCGTTTACCAGGCCTTTGCCAAGAAAGAAAAAGCTGCCGATAATCCGTGGGGCCCGGGTGCCACAACCCTGGAATGGACACTTTCCTCGCCCCCACCATTCCATCAGTTCAACACCTTGCCTAAGATTAAATAGGTCGGAGTAATTGGGCAATCACAACGGATCTGAATGAGACAAAAGATGGCTGATGTAGGTATAGATTTTTCGCAGGAAACTGACGCTGTAGGCGGTGGGCTTGGCAACGCTCATGATTTCTTCGAGCTGATGAAACCCCGCGTTATGTCATTAGTCATTTTCACAGCATTTGTTGGTCTCATGCTGGCACCAGGTCCGTTGCATCCCGTTTTGGTGGCTACAGCTTTGTTAGCCATTGCAGTCGGCGCTGGCGCTGCTGGAGCGTTGAACATGTGGTATGATGCGGATATCGATTTTCGCATGCGCCGAACCGCGCGCCGGCCAATTCCCACAGGCCGCATAACGCCGGGCGAAGCTCTTTCGTTTGGCACTGTTTTAGCCGTCGGTTCAGTAATCGTACTCGGGCTCTTGGTAAACTGGTTTGCTGGCGCGTTGTTGGCCTTTACCATCTGCTTTTATTTGTTTGTCTATACAATGTGGCTGAAACGCCGTACCCCGCAGAATATTGTTATTGGCGGTGCAGCGGGTGCTTTTCCTCCGATGATCGGCTGGGCGGCGGTGACAGGGTCTGTCAGCATTGAAAGTGCAGTTTTATTTTTGATTATTTTCTTGTGGACCCCACCTCATTTCTGGGCTCTGTCGTTATACCGCATGAACGAATATAAGGATGTTGGCGTGCCGATGTTGCCGGTCGTTGCCGGTGTAGATGCTACCCGGCGTCAAATTTTGCTTTATTCATTTGTCTATGTGGCAGCCACCCTGGCACCGTCATTCATCGGCCTTGCCGGTGAAGGTTATTTGCTGTTCGCGGCGATTTCAGGCGGTATATTTATACTATTTGCGATTGAGACCTTCAGACGGCGGGATGGCAAGAGGGCTGATAAATCGGCAAAAAATCTTTTTGCTTTTTCTATCCTCCATTTATTTCTGATTTTTTCGGTATTGCTTATCGAGAAGAAATTGGAATTTGGCTCTGGATGGACATTTTTATGGTGACGATGATGCAACTGACTGAAGAACAATTACGAAGCAGACGATCAAGATCAAAGGCCATTGCCTGGACGTTGATCGCTCTGGTGGCGTTATTCTTTGTCGTAACCATCGTGAAAATGGGCGGCAACATTGTTAATCGGCCGTTATAAGGCGCAAAACAGCGGTTAAGAGTAGGACCCACAGAAATGAGCGAGACCAAAAAATATAACCATAAACGGATCGCCCTAAGCAGTGCAGCTCTCGCAGTGGGTATGATCGGCGTAGCTTACGCCGCGGTGCCGCTTTATAGAATTTTCTGCCAGGTAACCGGCTACGGCGGAACCACCCAGGTAGCAGAGCAGGCTTCGGAAGTTATCCTGTCGAAAAAAATAAAAGTCCGGTTTGACGCCAACACCTCCCGCAAACTTGGTTGGTCTTTTGAACCGGTGGAGCGTGAAATTGAACTTAAAATTGGGGAAACTCGTTTGGCCTACTACAAGGCAAGCAACCAGAGCGATGAAGCCACCACCGGAACTGCGACATTCAATGTAACCCCGCCCTCGGCAGGTGCATATTTTAATAAGATTGCTTGTTTTTGTTTTACCAAACAAACTTTGCAACCGGGACAATCTGTCGACATGCCGGTCAGTTTTTTTATTGATCCGGAAATCGTCAATGACAAAGACCTCGACGGGGTAACGGCCATTACACTTTCCTACACATTCTTTCCGTTAAAGGCGGAAAAAAATGAGCAAACTTCCGGACTTTCCAATTTGCCGGAAAAGAACGGTTAGTATCAAAATGAACAAGAGATTAGGTAAGCCTGCGATCTGCCGGGCAAAGTTTTAGGAGCAACAATATGTCCGACAGCCATGCTAAAAATCATGATTACCACCTGGTTGATCCAAGTCCCTGGCCAATAGTCGGTGCCATTTCGGCATTCGTTATGGCTATCGGCGCAATTATGTATTTTCAGGATATGGGCCTATGGGTGCTTTTGATTGGATTAGTTGGTGTTCTCTACACGATGGCCAGTTGGTGGAAAGACGTCATTGATGAAGCCCACAAGGGCGACCATACGCCGGTGGTTCAACTGCATTTGCGCTATGGAATGATTCTTTTTATCGCTTCCGAAGTAATGTTCTTTGTCGCCTGGTTCTGGGCATTTTTTGATGTCAGCCTGTTTCCGGGAGAGCCGGCGCAAGAAGCGCGGGCAGCCCTCACCGGGGGCGTTTGGCCACCAGCGGATATCGAGACCTTCAATCCCTGGCACTTGCCGCTGATCAATACCTTGATCCTTCTAACCTCGGGTACAACAGTCACCTGGGCGCATCATGCGTTGATCAATAACGATCGCCAGGGCCTCAAGTGGGGGCTTGTCTGCACTGTCATCCTCGGAGTTTTATTCACCACTTTCCAGGCTTACGAATATGCGAATTCCGGATTTGGGTTTTCCGGCCACATCTACGGGTCGACATTCTTTATGGCAACAGGCTTTCACGGCTTCCACGTGATTGTTGGTACCATTTTCCTCACTGTATGTTTGTTGCGGGCAATGGCCGGTCATTTCAAGCCAGAGCAACATTTTGGATTTGAAGCCGCCGCCTGGTATTGGCACTTCGTTGATGTTGTCTGGCTGTTTTTGTTCGTCAGCATATATGTCTGGGCCGCAGGCACACCGGCCGCCTGATTTGATCCATCAGCGGTAAAAAGCTATCGCTGATGGAATTTAATTTAGTGGGCGATACTTTCTAAGACAGCATGTAAATATTGAGATGGGGGGCGGAGATCGCCATGGATGAGCCATATTACGCTCCCATTTCACCTTTTTCAGCAGGCATGAGATCAAAATGTCCGCGCTGTGGCCGGGGCAAACTTTTCACAGGCTTTTTGACAACTAAAGATCAATGTGCCTCCTGCGGATTAGATTTTAGCTTTACCGACACCGGTGATGGACCCGCGGTGTTTATCATTCTGATTGTCGGTTTTCTTGTTGCCGGTGGTGCCCTGGCCGTGGAAATCAGTTATCACCCACCCTACTGGGTTCACGCCGTGCTTTGGGTGCCGCTAATTTTGTTTCTCCCCCTTTTGCTTTTACGGCCGTTTAAGGCGATTTTGATTGCGATACAATATCAACACCAGGCACGTGAGGGCCAACTTGAAAAATAGGGCAAGCTGAGATGAGCGGATTTCGTCTGCAACTCTTGCCGAGCGTTTTTTTTGCTATCGCTTTGGCCATTCTTTTGGCGCTGGGCACCTGGCAAATAGATCGCATGTCCTGGAAAAACAAACTGATTGAAACGATTAAATCTCAGGCCAAACTGCCACCACAAGCCTTGCCGCCGAAAAGCACCTGGAAGCAGCTCGATCCCGCCAAATTGGAATACAGGACCTTTGAAGCCCGCGGCACATTTGATTTAGGCAATGAAATTCATCTCTTCACCCACACCTCGCCCTCCAAAACCAAATTTGGTGGCGCCGGGTATTTGCTGATTGTGCCTTTCCGCTTGAATGCTGGCGGCACCGTATTGGTAAATCGTGGTTTTGTCCCGGAAAACTTAAAGGACCGTGAGACCAGATTGCCTTTTCAATTAACCGGCGAGCAGAAAATAACTGGCCTTGTTCAACTCAGCCAGGGAGTAAATTACTTTACTCCCAAAACCAATTTCAAAAAGAATATCTGGTATACTCGGGACATAAACGCCTTCGCCAAATACCTGAATTTGCCGGAGGTGGCACCTTTCATCATCACAATCACCAAAAATGCAAATGATCAGGCTTTGCCCTTAGCGAGAGAACCCAAAATCACCCTGGCCAATAACCATCTGGGTTATGCACTGACATGGTATGGGCTAGCTTTGGCGCTTTGCGTGGTTTTTGTGGTATTCTCCCGAAAAGACCCGAACGACGGCAACTAGAAATTGAAGGCATCAAATGGTTTCACCATCAATCAAAACCCTCTATGGTGCAGCACCGGATTGAATTAACGGCAATCAGACACTCACTAACCACAACATCATTAGAACAATGAAATACATCAGCACCCGCGCAAATGCGCCTGAGCTAGGCTTTGAAGATGCCATTATTACCGGTTTGGCCGAAGATGGCGGTTTGTACATACCTGCCGTCTGGCCGCAGATAAATCCTGACAGGATACGGTCGTTTGCTTCAACGCCGTATTGTGAAGTTGCCTATGAGGTAATGTCGCCTTTTGTTAACGGTGCGATTGAGGATGAAGTTTTAACTGAAATTATAAACCAGGCTTATTCGACTTTTACCCATCCAGCCGTAGTGCCGCTTAGACAATTGCTTCCAAATGAATGGATACTTGAGCTTTTCCACGGGCCCACCTTTGCCTTCAAAGATGTTGCCCTGCAGGTGCTCGGCCGGTTGATCGACCATGTGCTCGACAAAAGAGAGGCAAGGGCAACAATTGTGGTTGCAACTTCCGGCGATACCGGTGGCGCAGCTATTGAGGCCTTTAAAGGCCGTCAGCGCGCGGATATCTTCGTGCTTCATCCGCACAATCGGGTAAGCGAAGTTCAGCGCCGGCAAATGACCACAGCCTCACAGGACAACGTCCACAATATTGCTATCGAAGGCACATTTGACGATTGTCAGAAACTATTGAAATCGATGTTCAACCATTCGTCCTTTAGAAAAGCTGTCAAGCTCTCGGGCGTTAACTCTATAAACTGGGCCCGGATCATGGC
>JAJFHR010000408.1 GCA_021775515.1 Hyphomicrobiales bacterium
TTGGTCGTTTCATACACATCATGAGATTGATCGCCTGTCGCAACAATCTCAATCTCCTGGCCTTCCACGCTGAAATTGACATTGCGATGTCGAATTACCCTGACACAAACAAGGGGAACCCCAAGCTTTATCGCCAATACCGATGGTATCGTGTGGGTCGGTGCTTCAAGGCCAAAAAACGGCGCGATAATTCCCTTGCGCTCGCGTTGATCTGCCAACAGACCGAGATGGCCGCCGGCGCGCAGAAAGCCGATAAGTCTGCGCGCTGTTGAGTGGCCTTTTTCGAACGTTCCACCCGGAGAAAAAAAACGCCGCTGATCACGCAAATACCGATCTACATAGGGATTTTTGACGGGCTGATACAGCGTCGCCAGATTAAGATCATACTCTTGACCGGGATAGGTGCTCAATTCCCAATTCCCCGCGTGCATGGTAACAAAAATACATCCCCTCGCCCTTTGCACAATATCTGAAAGCAAACCCCTGAAGGTCTCAAACTCAATACGGTGCGTTTCCGTTACGAAGCGGTCAATCAGAATGGTCTCAGCGGCAATCCGACCGATCGTGTCCCACATCTGATCAATGGTTTTTTCCCGGTCATCGGAAGTTAATTCGGGAATTGCGCGTTCGATATTTCGCAGCGCGCGTTGATGGCGCTTGCCCAGCGGAGCCAATTTTCTGAAGAACCATCCACAAACGCTCGAGGCGGTTTCAAGCGGCATCAGGCGAATGATCCAAACCGCGGCCAAAAACCCGGCATACTCAACAATGTATTTGATCTTCTGTGCTCGACCCATGGCGCAGTCATAACTTGAATGTGTGGCTGGTGAAATAGTTATCTTTTGCGGGCTGCGGTGTTGCGAGCCTAAGCTAAAGCGTGTCTCGCAAAAGTGGGCGCCGGTTTTGCGATAAAGACACGCGCAAAAACCAAGGGCTAAAGTGTGTCAAATGAAGCCGAAAAAAGGAGACACGCTTTAGCGGTCCTCAATAACACCAAAAGGCAACATCGCCACTTGGCCGTTTTTGACAGGTCGAGTTGTCTGGCGCTTATTTTTCGGTTTTTTTGGGCTGAGTATTTGTTTGTTGCGTGAGGTGGGTCAATTCATGCGCTACCAAACCGGATGTGCTCCCGGTTTTGAGGTCACCTGCACCCGCAACCTTGTCGAGATCTTTTTCGGATAACTCTGTAACCGGCTGTTTGGAGTTTTCTTTTGTCATACCTACCTCCCGATAACCTGAGACAAGACAATAACATGAACCGGCTCATTTTCTAAATCGATTTGTTCCCGACCCTCAATCACATGGCAATTTCATGTATCTGTTTAAGAGATAGTTTTGCTTCATCACAGTGAAGCCGGATTTTTTTAGTCCTTACTCAGCCGCCTCGGCTACTGGGGCTTGCCATTTTTCGCGCATGGTCACGAGTTCTTCCGAGGCCGTGGGATGAACCGCTACGGTTGCATCGAAGTCTTCTTTTGTCGCCCCCATTTTGATCGCAATTCCGAGTATCTGGGCCATTTCACCGGCATCAGGCCCCATAATATGACACCCTACCACCCGGTTGCCCGCCGCATCGACGATGATTTTCATCATTGTCTTGGTATCGCGCCCGCTGATGGTGTGTTTCATCGGTTTGAACAGTGATTTGTAAATATCAATCTGGTTATATTTTTCTCGCGCCTCGGCCTCGGTCAAACCTACCGTGCCAAGCTCCGGTTCCGAAAACACCGCCGTCGCGATATTGTCATAATCAACGCCTGTCGGATTATTGTTAAAGACAGTTTCGGCAAATGCCGCCCCTTCGCGAATGGCGACCGGCGTAAGGTTGACCCGATCCGTCACATCACCAACAGCATAGATACTGGGTATTGAGCTTTGCGAATATTCGTCAACGACCACGGCACCCTTGCGATTAAGCTCAACCCCGACACTTTCCAACCCCAGGTTGGCTGTGTTGGGTTTGCGCCCCGTCGCATACATCACCAGATCGGTGTAGATGATATCACCATTGTTTAAATCTACCCGGTAGCCTGAACCGGAATTGGAAATTTCCTTCACATCTGTATTGACCTGAATATCAATGCCGCGGCGAAGCATTTCCGCAGTCAGGTTTTCGCAAAGATCATCATCAAATCCCCGCAATATTCGAGGTCCGCGATAAAGCTGGGTTACATGAACGCCCAGCCCGGAAAAAATACCGGCAAACTCAACCGCGATATATCCGCCGCCAACGATAATCATATTCTCCGGCAGCGCCGGCAGATGAAACGCTTCATTTGAGGTGATGGCATGTTCATGGCCGGGAAATTCGGGAATAAATGGTGACCCGCCCGTCGCCACCAATATGGTGCGCGCAGTTACCTCAATTTCTTCATTTAAAAGATAAACCATATTGGGGCCGCGAACCACCGCACGGGTTTCAAGGATTTGGACATCGGAGGCCTTGAGATTCTTGATATAGATTCCATTTAGCCGATCAATCTCCTTATCCTTGTTGGCAATCAGCGTTGCCCAGTCAAAATTGACATCCCCGATTGACCAACCGAAATTTTCCGCATCTTTAAAGTCTTTGCCAAACCGGCTTGCGTAAACGAATAATTTCTTCGGCACACATCCTCGGATAACACACGTGCCGCCTACTCTATATTCTTCGGCAACAGCAACTTTCGCGCCATTATTTGCCGCCATGCGCGCAGCACGAACTCCGCCCGAGCCTGCCCCAATCACAAAGAGATCATAATCAAAATTCGTCATTTTTCATCCAATCCCGGCACCGTCAAAATTTACGGATCACCGTTTCAAAACCCGAACCCCCTCTTCGGTGCCGATCAGTACTACCGATGCAAGATCTATAAACAGACCGTGCTCGACCACCCCGGGGACAGCGTTGAGGACCGCCGACAGCTGCCGTGGCTCTTTTAAGGCAGCAAACCTGCAATCATAGATATGGTTGCCACTGTCGGTAATAAAAGGTTCTGATTGTTTATTTTTCCGCTGGTCAACTGGTCCTGACATGCCTAACTCACCCGCCACGCGCGTTATTGCCATGACGGTTGATGCCGCACCAAACGGTATGACTTCAATCGGCAGCGGAAAGCGGCCCAGCGTGTCAACGTGCTTGGTATCGTCTGCAATCACCACCATGCGTGCTGAAGCACTGGCGACGATTTTCTCCCGCAGCAAGGCCCCGCCGCCACCTTTGACCAATACCAGATCATCATTAAGCTCATCGGCACCATCGACGGTTAAATCAAGTTGCGGGCAATCATCCAGCGATGTCAGCTTTATTCCCAATTTTTCAGCCAAATTCTGGCTGGCAATAGACGTCGGCACGCATACAACCTCAAGGCCCTGACTTACACGTTCACCGATAAGCTCAATGAAAATATTCGCCGTCGAACCTGTGCCCAATCCCAATTTCATACCGGGTTCGACATACTCCAGCGCCCGAAGACAGGCGTTTTTCTTCTTTTTATCAGGTTCCAGCGACATCAATCAGTCCGTCTATTATTTGTCGATACCTGCTAGAAAGATGAATTTCATATCAACGAATTCTTCTATTCCATGATGAGAGCCTTCGCGACCGAGACCAGATTCCTTCACGCCGCCAAAGGGGGCAACTTCATTGGAAAAAACACCCTCATTGACACTGACAATTCCAACGTCCAACTCTTCGGCCACGCGCCAGCAGCGGCCAACATCACGCGAATAAAAATATGCCGCTAGCCCATAAGGCGTATCATTGGCCAATTCGATGACTTCGGCTTCCGACGAAAACTTAAACAAAGGCGCAACCGGCCCGAAAGTTTCTTCCTGAGTAAATAACATTTTTGTCGATACTTCGGTCAGCACAGTCGGTTGAAAAAAATAACCGCCCAACTCGTGACGTTGACCACCGGTTACAACCCTGGCGCCATTTTTTACAGCGTCACTAACGTGCGCTTCAACCTTGTTTACACCGGCTTCGTTGATCAGTGGGCCAATGGTAACGCCGACTTCCGTACCCTTGCCGACTTCAAGCTTCATTACACTGCTGGCCAGTTTTTCCGCAAATTTGTCGTAGACGCCTTCCTGAACATAAATACGGTTGGCGCAGACACAGGTTTGCCCGGCGTTACGAAATTTCGACGCCATGGCACCTTCTACCGCAGCGTCAATATCTGCATCGTCAAAAACAATAAAAGGCGAATTTCCACCCAGTTCCATGCCACATTTTTTCACTGTCGAGGCGCTTTGCTGCATCAACAATTTTCCAACTGCAGTTGACCCTGTAAATGTCAAGCCACGCACCAGCGGGTTGGACGTCAACTCCGGTCCGATTTTTGTGGCATCTCCGGTGATAATATTCAAAACGCCCGCCGGCAGGCCTGCACGCTCGGCCAATTCAGCCAGCGCCAGAGCCGTTAAAGGGGTATCAGGCGCCGGTTTGCAAACCACTGTACATCCAGCGGCAATCGCCGGGCAGACTTTACGGGTGATCATGGCGAGTGGAAAATTCCACGGCGTAATCGCAGCGACAACCCCGATAGGCTGTTTAATGACAAAAATGCGGCCGTCAGTCCGGTGGCTGGGAATGGTCTCGCCATATATACGTTTGGCCTCTTCGGCATAAAATTCGGCAAACGAAGCACCATAGGCGACCTCACCCAAAGCTTCGGCCAACGGCTTGCCCTGCTCCCTGGTCATAATCATGGCGAGATCTTGTTTATGCTCAATCATAAGATCAAACCACCGGCGCAGAATATTGGCACGCTCTTTGGCCGTGGTTTTGCGCCACGTCTTGAAGGCAGTCTGAGCATCTTCAATCGCCTGTTTGGTTTCTGCTGCACCAAGGTCCGGCACCAGGGCGAGTTTCTCACCGCTTGCCGGGTCTAAAACCGGCGTAGTGCCAGTCCCGGTCCACTGACCATTAAGATAACATTGTTCGCGCAAAAGCTTGCTGTCATTAAGCTGCATGTCTGAGCCTCATCGAAAAAGTGTTGGAGCGAATGCCCTATCCCGCACTAGGTGATCGTATATTCTGACGATTACAAGTGCAAAACGGTCAGAGCTCGTGGATCTAACGCCAGTATTATCACGCTATCTGATTATGGCAAAGGTCCAAGACTGCCTGTCCTATAAAATCAGTGGTGAAAAAAAGACGTGAACTTTCGGGAAAAACCAGTTACTTCAGCACCTCCAACCGGTTTTAAATATTTCGGAGATACCTGCTCTTATGCAAAAACTAAAAGATGCGGCGATATTATTCGATCTTGATGGCACCCTGGTCGACACAGCCCCCGACCTTGCTGCTGCCATGAATTTTGTTTTACAAAACAATCAACGTGATCATGTCCCTCTCGAAGACGTTCGCCACATGGTCGGCCAAGGTGCCCGTGTCTTAATGCAACGCGGTATGGCGGCAACCGGTCAGCCCGCCTCCGAGACGCAATTAGATCAGCTGTTTGACCAATTTTTGGACTATTATCTCGATCATATTGCTGATCACAGCCAGCTCTTTCCCAGTGTCGAGGATACGCTGATCAAACTTCGGGCGGCTGAAGCCAAACTCGCCGTTTGCACAAACAAACCTGAAATTGCTTCGGTTAAACTGCTGGAAGAATTAAACCTCGACGGCTATTTTGACGCCGTTGTTGGCGGCGACACTTTGCCGGTCAGAAAGCCTGAAGCCGGACATATCCTGGGAACTCTCGAGAAAATGGGCGGTAATTTATCGACATCAATTATGGTGGGCGACAGCGCCAATGACATTGATGCGGCACGGGCTGCAAAAGTCCCGGTAATTGCCGTTCCTTTTGGATATACAGAAACGCCGGTCGATCAATTAAACCCTGATCTCATCGTTGATCATTTTGATGATCTCATCCCGGCGCTGTTAAAAATTCTGTGAGATACGATCCGACCTCAGAGATAGCCAAGCCCCTGCGCTTATATTCGAAAACGCATCTTGGATTTTAACTGCAAGCAGGTTTTCATTTTTTCCGCTCCTTCAACACCACTTCCTGCTC
>JAJFHR010000409.1 GCA_021775515.1 Hyphomicrobiales bacterium
CCATTGAGCAGGTTCCAGCCCTTTTCGGTCAGGCTTAATCCGCCGTATCCCTTAACATCGATAAGAAGAAATTGGCCGGCAACCAGTTGGCGAATTACTGATTGCAACTCATTTTTTTTAACGTTTTTTCCGCTGCCGTAATTGGGCAGATGGTCATGATTGAATTTGCGGATTTTGTCTGTGTCCGCACCCCGTGCAATATCGATGAGGTGAGAAGCGCCAAATCGCTGGTCGGTCTCTTTGGCAATATTCAAAAGATTTTGCGCCAACATTGTACCGTTTTCCAATTGCGGCGGATTTTGACAGATATCGCAATTGCCGCATGGCTTGGCATTTTCGCCAAAATACGACAGCAACAGTTGGCGTCGGCATTGCGGAGATTCACAAAACGCAATCAGGGTGTCGAGACGTTTATGCTCCCGACGTTTATGATCATCACCAGTATCTTCCTGATCTATGAATAACCGGCGTGTGCGAATGTCGTCCAATCCATAAAGCATGAAGGCTTCTGCCGAATTTCCATCCCGTCCGGCCCGGCCAATTTCCTGGGAATAGGCTTCCATTGTGGCCGGCAGGTTGGTATGAAAAACATACCGCACATCCGGCTTGTCAATCCCCATGCCAAAGGCGATAGTCGCCGCCATGACGACACCCTGCTCGGTCATGAATATGTCCTGATTGGCACTGCGATCAGCCTTTTCCATACCGGCATGATAGGGCAGTGAGCGAATGCCATTGCTATTGAGGAATTCGGCTGCCTCTTCCGTCTTTTTACGCGAAAGACAATAAACAATGCCGCTTTGGCCCCTGTGCTCATTGACGAAATCGAGCAGCTGCTGTTTCCAGTTACGGCGCAATTCCACTGCGAGCCGGATATTCGGCCGGTCAAATCCGGCAATAAAGGTTTGACCATTATTATTGAACAGCTTATCGGCAATATCGCGACGCGTGGCTTCATCTGCCGTGGCGGTCAGCGCGGCGATAGTTGTCTCGGCAAACA
Organism: Hyphomicrobiales bacterium; assembly: GCA_021775515.1. Lineage (GTDB taxonomy): Bacteria > Pseudomonadota > Alphaproteobacteria > Rhizobiales > JAJFHR01 > JAJFHR01. The sequence goes on from JAJFHR010000409.1 coordinate 1,001, forward strand.
GGTCTTTCAGTTTCTCAAGGCTTTCATACTCCGGTCGAAACGCCGGCCCCCAGCGCGAAATGCAGTGAGCTTCATCAATGGCGAACATTTTCACCGGCAGGCGTTTTAAGGCCGCAATCATGCGCGGTGTCATCAGCCTTTCTGGTGCAATATACAAAAACAGAGATTGCCCCGAGGCCACCCGCTTCCAGCTTGCGACGTTAACATCGTAGTTCCTGGAAGAATTAATTGTCTCCGCATTAACGCCAGCAATCTTAAGGGCGGCAACCTGATCTTCCATTAATGCCACCAACGGCGATACCACGACGGTCAGTCCACCGAAAACAAGGGCGGGCACCTGAAAACACAACGACTTGCCCGATCCCGTCGGCATAACAGCCAAAACATGAGTGCCATCCAAAATAGCCGAAACCACGTCCTCCTGATAGGGTTTGAACCGGTCAAACCCAAACGTGTTTTTTAAGATTTTATAGGCTTCCGTATTGGAAGGGAGCATTTGGGTTACCGGAGCTGGTGAGTTGAAGGGTATTGAAAAAGCCTGAAAAACAGGATTCTCGCAACCCAATTCATCATCAAGCTCTCAGATTAAGCCCAACCGGTTTCCATCAGTTCCCGGGTCTCTTCAACGGCAACATGCCACAGGGCCAGCATTTCCTCGTCAGAACGTTGGTAATAGCCGCCAAAATTTCCATCACCGATATAATCTCTAACTTTTTTAGGGGAAAGTAAGCGTAGATGTTCAAGGTCTATCATCGGTTTTTGCTCATCGGGCACGGCGATGTTGGCCAATCTCGTCCAAGGAAAATTTTCCATCCACGATGCGTGCGAGGCTTGTGGATCAATCTCCTTGACCTTGCCCATTGTTTTGGGAGCAGCCCACCAATTGTGAAACCGGACACACACTTGTGAATGGCTCATCATCCATTCCTGCGCCAAAGCCTGGGCTGGCGAATTTCCACCGTGACCATTGATCAGCAAAATTCGCTTGAAACCGGAGTGGGCAAGATTGTCCAGAATATCGCCAATCAAAGACAGATACGTGTCCATCTTCAAACTGATGGTGCCGGGGTATGACGTGAAATATGGTGTTAGCCCGTAATTGACCGGAGGAAAAACCGGAATACCCAGGGGCTCGGCGGCATCCAAAGAAACTCGTTCGGCTAGAATGCAGTCAACGGCCAGACTTAGATAAGCGTGTTGTTCAGTCGAGCCCAGAGGAACAACCGCCCGGTCGTCCTGTTTCAAGTAGCTTTCGACCTGCATCCAGTTCATCTCGCTGATTTTCATACAGCCTCCTGCTCCTGAGCGTTTTTGTTTTGACCCCGTTGAATACTTGCCGGGGCAACCTATCACAGTGTGATACTTTATATGGAACTATAGTACCCAGGTTGACTCTGAATAGGGGCTCCGATAGATTTTTTTATCAAAACAATAAAATTCAATATTTCAATATAACAATTTGGGTTGAGGGAGAAGCCGTCATTATGACCAAAAAAACGAAGTTTTTTGGTGCGCTTGCCATAGCATTTTGCGTGTCAGCCGCAGCAACCCCACTTCAGGCGAAGGTTTTCAGGTATGCATTCCAGGGCGATGTCGCCTCAATGGATCCTTATGCCTTGGCAGAAAACTTTTCGTCTGCTTTCCATCAAAATGTTTATGAGCCGCTGGTGCGTTATGATGCCAATCTGAAAATTGAGCCGTCACTCGCGGTGAGTTGGGAAAACATCAACCCGACCACCTGGCGCTTTAAACTGCGCCAAGGCGTGAAATATCACAACGGCAACGCTTTTAATGCTGATGATGTGGTGTTTTCCTTCAAGCGCGGCAAGGCGGAAGGCGCCGATATGGGCAGCTTTACCGGCGGTATTGTCGAAGCCAGAAAAGTTGACGAATATACCGTTGATATCATCACCAAGGCGCCAAACCCGATTCTGCTCAACACTATAGCCCCGTTTTACATGATGGATAAAGAATGGGCAGAGGCCAACGGCGCTGTACAGCCGGTTAATTTGGCGAAAAAGGTCGAAAATTTCGCGACACTTAACTCTAACGGTACCGGGCCTTTCAAACTGAAATCGCGCGAGCCTGGTGTTAAGACGGTCCTCACAATTAACAACGATTGGTGGGATAAAGCCAATCAGAACTTCAACGTCACTGAAGTTGTCTTCACACCAATCGGTTCGGCTGCAACCCGTACGGCCGCCCTTCTTTCGGGCGAACTGGATATGATGTTTCCAGCGCCAGTTCAGGATGTGAAACGAATTAATGCTTCAGGCGTTGCAACTGTTCTGCAAGGCCCGGAAGTTCGGACGATTTTCCTGGGCATGGATCAGGAACGCGACGAGCTTTTATATTCAAACGTTAAAGGCAAAAACCCCCTTAGGGACAAACGGGTGCGCCAGGCGATTTATCAGGCCATAGACGTTGGCGCCATCAAAAGCAAAGTGATGCGCGGCACTTCTATCCCTGCGGGTCTTTTAGTGGCTCCCGAATTGAGCGGGTTTGATGCATCTTTGAATGACCGCCTGCCCTATGATCCGGCCAAGGCTAAGGCACTTCTGGCCGAAGCAGGGTATCCTGACGGGTTGGAAATCCAACTTGATTGCCCCAACAACCGTTATGTCAATGACGAGCAGATTTGCCAGGCGGTTACCGCCATGGTTGCTAAAGCTGGCATTAAAATGACCCTGCTGGCTCAACCTAAAAGCAAGTTTTTCCAGAAACTGAAAAAACATGACATCTCCATGTATTTGCTGGGCTGGACTGCAGATGACCAGGATGTTGGCAGTGTTATTGCTCATTTGATGGTGCCGCCGAAGGATGGTGGACTTGCCTGGAATGGTGGTGGCTACGGTAACGCCAGGATAACAGAATTGTCTGGAATGATCGGATCAGAAATAGATCCTAAAAAGCGCCAGGCGATGATCTCTGAGGCTCTGAAGATTGTAAAAGATGATATCGGCTATATTCCGCTGCATCAGCAACCTTTGTCCTGGGGCGTACGAAAGGGCGTAACCCTAAAACAGCGTGGAGATAACGCTCTGAACTACTGGTACATCAACATCAACTAACCCATCCACCGAACAAAGAGCCCGGAATTAAACTCCCGGGCTCTTTAATCTTTCAGGCTTCCATCGCTTCGGAGCAGCAATGCTGTCATTTGTTCTTAGCCGCATACTTCAGTCATTCATTGTCATGATCGGTGTGTCGCTGGTGGCCTTCTCGTTATTTACCTATGTGGGAGATCCGATCAGCAATCTGGTTGGCATTCAGACGTCTGATGAAAAGCGCGAACAACTTCGCGAATCCCTTGGTCTCAATGAACCCGCCCCCGTGCAGTTTGTAAATTTCCTCGGACGGGTAAGCCAGTTCGATTTTGGAATTTCATATCAGCAGAAACGCAAGGTATCCAGTATCATCGCCGAACGTTTGCCGGCCACATTGGAGCTTAGTTTTGTCTCGGCTCTTTTGGCTCTTTTGATTGGTGTGCCGGCTGGTATTTATACCGCGCTTAATCGGGATTCTTGGGTTTCTCACCTGATGTTATCGGCGTCTTTGATCGGCGTGTCCCTGCCGACCTTCCTCATCGGGATCATGTTGATATTTGTCTTTGCGGTGCAAATTCAGATATTACCGTCATTCGGCCGCGGTGAGGTCGTTCAACTTGGTTTCTGGAGCACGGGATTTCTCACCGCCAGCGGTTTGAAGGCGCTCATCATGCCCTCTATTACCCTGGCCCTGTTTCAAATGACGCTCATTATGCGCCTGGTGCGCTCGGAGATGCTGGAAGTCTTGCGCGCGGATTATATTAAATTTGCCCGGGCGCGCGGTTTATCCGACCGTATGGTCCATTTTGGTTATGCCTTGATGAACACATTGGTTCCGGTAATTACCATTACCGGCTTGCAGCTTGGATCCATCATAGCTTTTGCGATAATCACCGAGACGGTTTTTCAATGGCCGGGCCTGGGATTGATGTTTATCCAGGCGATCAATGAAGTCGACATTCCTGTGATGTCGACCTACCTTCTGCTGATTGCCTGTTTTTTTGTAATTATCAACCTGGTTGTTGACCTGTTGTATTATTTTGTCGATCCGCGGCTGCGCATCAAACAGGGGCAATGAGATGACCGAAATGCCTCGCGAACATGAAGCCGACAACGTTGCCAATTTGATGCAGCGCATTTGGCGCAGCGATATAGCCTATAGTTTCAGATCCTCTAAAGTCACCGTCGTGGCCGGACTGATTACGGCGATTTTCATGCTATCTGCCTTATTTGCCCCTTGGGTTGCCCCGCATGATCCCTATAATATGGCAAATGTCAGCGTTCTGGACGCCTTTCTTCCCCCCTCGTGGATGGAAGGAGGCGATCCCCGTTACCTGTTAGGCACGGATAATATAGGCCGTGATGTATTTTCGACAATTATTCACGGTTCGCGCATTTCTCTTGGTGTCGGTTTTGCCAGTGTGTTTTTTGCCGCAACGCTGGGCGTAACCCTGGGTCTGATCAGCGGCTATGTTGGCGGGCGGACAGACGCCTTCATCATGCGAATTGCGGAAATTCAGCTCAGTTTTCCTGACATTTTAATCGCCTTGTTAATTGATGGCACCATTCGCTCAATCCTCGGCCCCGGAGCCCACGGCAATATTGCATTTGTCGTTGTCATTTCCGCTATTTCACTGGCTTATTGGGTGCAGTTTGCCCGGACAGTGCGCTCGACAACGATGGTTGAAAAGAGCAAGGAATATATCCAGGCAGCGCGGGTTACCGGCAAAAGCCCGTTATACATCATGTTCCGGCATTTGCTGCCCAATGTCATGGGACCGGTGCTGGTTATCGCCACTATCATGCTTGCACTTGCCATCGTCACCGAAGCCACGCTGTCCTTTCTTGGCGTCGGTGTGCCACCAACTCAACCGTCTCTAGGAACCTTGATTAGAGTGGGCAACGATTTCCTGTTTTCAGGTGAATGGTGGATCACAATTTTCCCCGGTGCTGCTTTGGCCATCATGGGGCTTTCGGTAAATCTTTTAGGCGATTGGTTGCGCGATGCCCTCAATCCGAAACTGCGTTAGGGCCGGGTGGTGGTAGATCAATCTTTGTTGGAAGTGCGAAATCTCAGGGTCGAGTTTCCCACCCGTGAGGCAACTCTTGTTGCGGTCGATGATGTATCGTTTCACATCAATCCGGGAGAGGTTTTGGGAGTTGTCGGAGAATCAGGCGCAGGGAAATCCATGACCGGTGCGGCAATCATCGGCCTGATTGAACCGCCCGGGCACATTGCCGGTGGCGAAATTATTTTCGACGGCAGGCGCATCGACAATTTGTCCGACCCAGAAATTCGCCAGATAAGAGGCCGCCATATCGGGGCGATATTTCAGGACCCGCTAACCAGCCTTAACCCGCTTCATACTGTAAGCCGGCAGATCACTGATACGATTACCACCCATTTGCCGCTAACCCAAAAACAGGCGCGGGCGCGGGCGCTGGAGCTTTTAAAGGAGGTTGGGATTCCGGCGGCCGAGGAGCGTATAGACCACTATCCGCACCAATTTTCTGGCGGCATGCGCCAGCGGGTTGTTATTGCACTTGCTCTATGTGCCGATCCTAAACTCATAATTGCCGATGAGCCGACGACGGCGCTTGATGTATCCATTCAGGCCCAAATCATAATCCTGCTCAAGCGGCTGTGCTCCCAGCTTGGAACCGCGGTTATGTTGATAACCCATGACATGGGGGTGATTGCTGAAACCGCAGACCGTGTGGCTGTCATGTATGCCGGACGAATAGGTGAAATCGGGCCAGTAGATGACGTTATAAATCGACCCAAGCTGCCCTATACCGTTGGCTTGATGGGGTCAATTCCAGCGATCGATGAAAACGTCGAGCGGCTTATTCAAATTGACGGCTCCATGCCGCGGCTGAATGCCTTGCCGCCGGGGTGCCGCTTTCATCCGCGTTGTTCATCTGCATTCGAGCCCTGTGCCAATATGCGGCCGGAGTTGGTGGCAAACGGCAATTCTCAGGTTGCTTGCTGGCTCTATGATAAAAAACACGGGCCAAACACTCCCAATCTGGTTAGGGAAAAACCCAAGAAGAAACAACAAATCCATGACGGTGTTGGCGAAACGGCAAATACGCTGCTCGAGGTTATTGGCTTAAAACAACACTTCGATGTATCCCCGTCTCTGTTTACCCGGATTATCGAGCGCAGCGGGCGAAAGGTCGTCCGCGCGGTTGATGGCTTGGATTTTACCATTCACCGTGGCGAGACTTTTGGTCTTGTTGGCGAATCAGGATGCGGAAAATCCACTGTCGCCCGGGCAATCGTGGGACTTTACAAAGCCACTGGCGGGAAAATTAATTTTGATTTTGATGAAAATAACAGTCGAAACCAGACCGTCAACGGTTCCGGAGATCAAGATAAGCTGCAGATGATTTTTCAGGATCCACATGCCTCGCTAAATCCGCGCTGGCGGATCCGGGATATTGTCGCCGAAGCCATTCCGCCCGGCACAGCCTCCTCGAATGATGCGGTAACTGCCCGGGTGAGTGAATTATTGCAACAGGTAGGCCTGTCTGCCGACGATCTGAAAAAATATCCCCATGAGTTTTCCGGTGGTCAACGCCAGCGGATTTCAATTGCCCGGGCCTTGGGTGGTGAACCGGAATTTCTCGTTTGTGACGAGCCGACCTCGGCCCTTGATGTTTCCGTGCAAGCGCAAATTCTCAACCTCATGGCCGATCTGCAAAAACGGTTGGGCCTAACTTATCTGTTTATCTCGCATGACCTGGCAGTAGTCCCTCACATTTC
>JAJFHR010000410.1 GCA_021775515.1 Hyphomicrobiales bacterium
TGCGGCGCGAACGACCTGGGCAAACATCAAAAGACAAAGACTAATAAAACCGGCTTGAAACTGCGGCCCAAAAATACCAAGAATTTCACGCCCGAACACTAAAACGATCACCGTTGCTGCAATGCTGCCCATAAGAGAAAGCGCGTTGGCACGCCTTACAATTTCATGAAACTGTGCATGGTTTTTTGCCTGTAGCGCATCAGCGGCATCGCGCAAGATCAACTGGTGTATGGCCTGGATGCCAAAGGCCACAAACAGAGAGATTTTGAGACTGACACCAAAAATTCCAATCTGAGCTTCATTTAATACCAGACCGGCCAGAATAATGTCGAGATCGGCAAAAACACCGACGAATAATGCCGCCAATATTGTCGGGGCAGCCTTGCGCCGCCAGCCGGTTCTGTCTGCTCTTGCAGGTGTCCAGGTCTTGTTATCAGGTGAGCCAACTATCCAGGATTTATTCGCCAGCCGTACCATTTGCCAAAGTGCCAGCATTATGGCGATAACTACATGGCCGCTGAGTATCAATTCGATGCTTAACCCGGTCCAACTGAGCCAGGCCACCAGAACAAAAACCAGGAGCAACAAAGGGCGGATAAATAGATCGGGTAAAAAGCCAAGTCCGAAACGTTTGTGAGCGTTTGCCAAAGCGCCATGCAGACGCATCATGACAAATGCTGGAAGTGTTAATGCCGCAAATATCAAACTCTTGCGAAACCCATCCGAAAGTGAGGGAAGGGCCCACACGGCAAGGCCAAGAACAGTCAGGACAATGACACTAAATATCACGGTATCGCGCCGCGACTGAGACATGAAGGCTGCCAATCTGGCTGGGTTTTTTTCACTATTGGCTTGCGCGACGATGCTTGGAACCAGCATCGGGTACCCCATTGTGCAGATAATTGACAAGACCGCCGCCAGGCTGATTGCCATGAAAAACAGGCCAATGTCTTCCACACTCAACAACCGGGCCAGTGCAATCTGGGTAAAAATTCCAAAAACTGCTCCCAATATCCGCGCACCTACAATCAGGCTGGAAGACTTCAACAAGGCGGAAGGCACAAATGATCCTGAAGTGAAATCAAATAATAGGCCAGCGCGTGCCTGCAAATGTTTGAGGGGGTTTGTCATCCGCAATCAGGCCCTCGACATTGCGGCCTGCCAGGGTACGGCAAGGCTTTGCTGATCACAAATCTTCTCAACGGCTTGGCGTGTTACCGGACCTAACCGGATGCCGTCCTTTTTGTTTTTTCTATACTGCCGCCATCTTATTTCACCAGGCAGCAAAACTTCGCCTTGCGGCTGAGATGCCTTTATCGTCGCAATTAGACCCTCAAGCCGCATGTAGAATTCCTTGATCGCCATGAAGCGGGAAATATCAATAGCAATGACGAAGTGGCCGTTATCTCCAGGTTTTGACAAATCATTGTACATCGAGGCAACACCGCCAGAGATGCCAGCCCCGGTCAAAACCCCTGCGAAAATTTCGACCAGCAATGCCAGACCATAACCCTTGGCCCCCGCAACAGGCTGAAGAGAGCCTTCTTTAACTCTGGCTGGATCGGTGATGGCTTCGCCTTTTTTGTCAATCGCCATGCCTTCAGGAAGCGGCAAGTCCTTGGCGATATGTTCACGAACCGTGGATCCCGCCAGTGCGCTGGTAGCCATGTCGAACATCAGGCTTTCGCCATTTTCCCGCGGCGCGCCAAAGGCCAGCGGATTGGTTCCAAATACCGGCTTTAATCCGCCATGGGCAACTACCTTGGGAAACGAATTGCTCATCACCAGACTAATCATGCCTTCATGTGCCGCATGATTGACAAAAAAAGCCCCGGTTCCAAAAAAGTTGCTCCGGCGGACACCAACCGTTCCTGTGCCGCTTTCACGCGCCATTAACACAGCCTTTTGCATGGCAAGTTTGCCTGCATATTGACCAAAACCATTGTCGGCATCGAGAATTGATATGTTCGGTGATTTATCCTCGAACACCGGCGTGCACGGGCATTTGAGACCACCTTGAGCGACACGGTCCAGATATACCGGCAATCTGATCAGCCCGAAGTTTTCCCGGCCGACAAGTTCGCTCCAAACCAGGTTTTCTGCAACCTCTTGCGCCTGACTTCGATCAACACCATTTGTGGCGAGCAGGGTTAGGCAAAATTCGAGCAGTCGTTCATGGCTGATGGGCCCTGCCGTTGTCATTGCCTCCCCCATACTGCTTTTCCAATCAGCGCGCGCGCGGCACCGTAGGTGGGTTTTCGATCGGAAGGATCATAAAGTGGAGAAACGTGACCTTTTCGCCTAAGGCTTTTTATCCATTCGACAGCAGTTAATTGCCCCATGCGCCGCAGTTGGAGAAACGACAGAAAATCTCTGACCGGATACCAGAACCGCATGTCGTGGGTGTAAGATGAAAACGCCGGTATTGGTTGTCTTGTCAGCGCGCAATATACAACCAGATCGATGGGTGCCCCGGCTTGAACGGCGAGTTCCTGAGCGGCAGTAAATCGGGCATTTACCTCGATTATTTTCAATTTATTATCGCGTGGATCGCGTTTGAATTCGATATTTCCAAGGCCGCGAAAACCGGTGTTTCTGAAAAATTTCAACCCTTCCTCGGCCGTTTCCGGCAGCCATTCGGTGCTGTGATAACACGCCCCGCCGCTATTAACCGGGTATCGGCGAAACACTCGTTTGGTAAAATGGAACAGGCTGTGTCCGTTATCGTCGATATAGGTATAATAACTGCTCAACAGATCATCTGGACCAGGGATCAGTTCAACCGCCGTAACATCGAAGCCTGCATCATGGGCTTTTTTTACCTTCTCCCTCAGTTCATCAGCGCCCGATTGAGCGATAA
>JAJFHR010000042.1 GCA_021775515.1 Hyphomicrobiales bacterium
GTTGAGCCCAATAAATGCTTTTTGCCCGTCGTGATAAGTTGGATTTTTCTCAACGTTTGAGAGCCTGGCTCTGGCCTAAGAGCGGGTGGAAACGTGCCTGTGGTTATGTCTGGCGGCGGGTGTCGCGGCTTAATGGCTCACCGCACGTGATTGCATTGGGATTTGCTGCCGGCGTATTTGCTTCTTTCACGCCATTTATTGGATTTCACTTTTTGATCGGGTTCGGGGTTGCCTGGATTTTAGGCGGCAATTTGATTGCCTCGGCGCTTGGAACCTTTTTTGGCAATCCCTTGACCTTTCCTTTCATCTGGTGGTCGACATTAAAGGTCGGCAATTTAATTCTTGGCGAAAAAATGCCAGAAGGTGGGATTAAAGGTATGGAATCGGTAAACCTGCTTAAAAATTCACTCGACCATGTCTGGCCATTTATCAAGCCGATGGTTGTGGCTGGTTTGCCAATGGGCATCATCGTCGGCGTGGCAAGTTATTGGCTCGTTCGCCCGGCAATTGCAGCCTATCAATTAAGGCGGCAGAAGAGATTTGAGGAAAAGCAGAAGAGATTAGAGGAAAATCTGAAGAATTCCAGCACACAATCATAAACTTTAGACTAGGCTGTGCGAGGGCAGTTTGCGATTGTAAAACGACAGCCAAAATTTCTGAGGCAGGATCAAAGAAGGTATTGAAATGATCGTGGGCATTGGCAACGATATAATTGATATCAGGCGCATTGAACGCACTCTCGACCGATTTGGTGATCGTTTTATCGATCGTATCTTTACAGATTTGGAACGGCAAAAATCGGATCGGCGCAAAATGCGCGCTGCATCCTACGCCAAGCGGTTTGCCGCCAAAGAAGCATGTTCAAAGGCGCTGGGTACAGGGTTTCGTAAAGGTGTATTCTGGCGCGATATGGGGGTAGTCAATCTGGCTTCGGGAAAACCAACCATGGCGCTCACCGGCGGGGCATTGGCAAGACTGCAGGAAATAACTCGCGATGCATCAACCGTTGACATCCATGTTACGATAACCGATGAGTATCCCCTGGCAGAAGCCGTCGTGATCATTCAGACGTTGTGAATATGTTTCAGACAGAAACCTTCTTTGCGGGTTTGCAGCGACGCACTGAATAGCACCTTGTAACTGCCGTGATATAAAGCCATATTGGACCAATCCTGAAACAACAGATGCGCTTGCGATGACAGATGATGCAAAACAAATGAGTGATAGTGAAGAGGGTAAACATAGCGGCTTTGGTGAGATTTTCCGTGTTGTAATCCACGCGCTCATATTGGCGTTAATTGTAAGAACCTTTTTGTATCAGCCATTCAACATTCCCTCGGGATCGATGAAGTCGACACTGTTGATAGGAGATTATCTTTTTGTTTCAAAATTCAGTTATGGCTATTCAAAATACTCGTTTCCCTTGGGATTGAACCTGTTTTCAGGCCGCATTTGGGCTTCTGCGCCGAAGCGGGGAGATGTGGTTGTTTTCAAGTTGCCAAAAGACAATGCGACGGATTACATCAAACGGGTGATTGGATTTCCCGGCGATGAAATTCAGATGCTGAACGGCGTCCTGCATATCAATGGCACGCCGGTCAAACGTAAACAGATCAAGAATTTTCAGGAGACTGATTCTTTCGGGAACCTTCATCAAATAGCAAGATATGAAGAAACGTTGCCAAATGGCGTGACCTACACCTCACTTGATATGAGAAAAAATGGATATTTGGATAATACCCAGGTCTATAAAGTGCCTGCAGGTCATTATTTTATGATGGGTGATAATCGCGATAATTCCTCCGACAGCCGAGTTTTGAGTGAAGTGGGGTTCGTTCCCTTCGAAAATTTGGTGGGCCGGGCGGAAGTTCTATTTTTCTCGGTGGATAATTCCGCGCGGCTTTGGGAAATCTGGCGCTGGCCAGCGGCAATTCGCTGGAGCCGACTTTTTAACGCGGTAAGATGATTGGCAACGAGCAATTCTAAAAAATTGACAGAATTGACCGGCCGGCTGGGCTATGAATTTAAAAATATCGCGCTGCTGACACGGGCATTGACCCATTCAAGTGCCGGCGATAAAAGTCTCTCAATCAGGTCCAATGAACGTCTGGAATTTCTTGGTGACCGTGTCCTTGGGCTGGTAATCGCAGATATGCTGTTACAAGCGTATCGTGATTCTGATGAAGGCGAGTTAGCCCTACGGTTTAATGCACTGGTGCGCAGGGAGACTTGCGCGGAGGTTGCGCGTGAACTTGATCTTGGCAGGGCACTTCTTTTAAGCGGCGGCGAAGCTCAATCTGGCGGTCGTAAAAACCAGTCTATTCTGGGTGATACCTGTGAAGCCGTCATCGCGGCAATTTACCTTGACGGCGGATTTGAAGAGGCGCGCAAGTTCATTGAGCATAATTGGAAAGAACGCCTGCTGAAGTTAAAAACGCCGCCCAGAGACGCTAAAACAGCGCTGCAGGAGTGGGCCCAGGCGCGCAAGCTTTCACCACCGCGATATGAGTTGATTGAACGCTCGGGCCCCGATCATGCGCCTTGTTTCACCATCTCGCTGGAAGCAGCAGATCGTGAAGAAATATCGGCACGGGGTCCGTCAAAGCGCAATGCAGAACAAGCCGCCGCAAGGGCATTCTTGTTACGGGAAAAAATTTGGAAGGACGCAGAGTGAGCAAAACCCAGGCACAAAATCGATGTGGTTTTGCCGCTTTGATTGGGGCACCAAATGCCGGTAAATCAACACTTCTTAATGGTCTCATCGGAACCAAGGTTGCCATTGTCACCCATAAGGTCCAAACCACGCGCGCCCGGTTAAGGGGAATCTGCATCGAGAAAGATGCGCAGATTGTTTTTGTTGATACACCGGGTATTTTTTCACCTCGCCGCAAGCTTGATGAGGCGATGGTTGATGCCGCTTTGAGCAGTGCTGGAGAATCCGATGTTATTGTCGTCGTAATTGATGCCAATCGCGGAATCGAACCAGATGTAGAATTAATGTTTTCACATTTAAAAAATCAATCTGTTCCCTGCATCCTGGCGCTTAACAAAATTGATTTATTGCCGCGCGAAAAACTACTGGAGTTGGTGGAGCTCTGCAACAAGCGTCACTCTTTCGATTGGACATTCATGATTTCGGCTCTGACCGGAGACGGTCTAGCCGACCTCAAAGCCAAAATTGCGGAATTGATGCCAACCGGACCGTGGCTTTATCCCGAAGATCAAATAGCCGATGTTTCCTTGCGTCAGATGGCTTCTGAAATAACCCGCGAAAAGCTTTTTTTAAGGCTGCATGATGAGCTGCCCTATGCCTCAACCGTTGAGACGGCGCGATGGAAAAAACTGCGCGATGGCTCTGTTCGCATTGAGCAGGTGATTTATGTCGAGCGCAAAAGCCAGCGTATGATAGTGTTGGGTGAAAAGGGGCGGACGATAAAAAAAATCGGCGAGACCGCGCGCTTGGAAATAGAAGAAAACCTTGGGATCAAGGCACATCTTTTCCTCTTTGTTAAAGTTCGCGATAAGTGGGCTCAAGACCCGGAACGCTATTTCGAGATGGGTCTTAATTTTCCCGGGAAAAAGTAATAGCTGGAGCTGTCATAAATGCAATGGCGTGAGGAAGGAACCGTACTTTCGCTTCGTCGCCATGGTGAAGCCAATACTCTGCTTGAGTTTTTCAGCCGCGAACATGGCCGCCATCTTGGTCTGGTTAGAGGCGGGCGGTCTCAGCGCCTGCGCAGCCAATTACAACCAGGCAACAAACTTGTTGCAACGTGGCGCGCGCGCCTGCCGGAACACCTTGGAACCTATACGGTAGAACCGGTAAAACTGCGCGCAGCAGCACTTATGGACGAGCCTTTGCGGCTGGCTGGACTTTCTTCCCTGTGTGCTCTGGCCGGCCTGATCGCTGAACGCGAACCGCATGAGCAATTATACGAGGCTTTTGAGATTGTCATTGATGCACTGGAAAATGACGATATTTGGCCTGCCCTGATGATCCGGTGGGAACTTGGCCTGCTGGAGGAATTGGGGTTCGGTCTTGATCTAACTTCTTGTGCAGCTACCGGGGTGCAGCAGGAATTGACTTATGTCTCGCCCAAATCGGGCAGGGCGGTAAGTGCACAGGCAGGAGCGCCCTATAAAGGCAAATTGTTGGCGCTGCCGCAGTTTTTAATTGAACCGGTGCGCGCCAGCGTGATTGCAACCAGCGATATTTTTTCCGGTTTCACTTTGACCGGTTATTTTCTTCAGCAACATATTTACAGCCCGAGGGGGTTGAAATTTCCAGAGCCGCGCGACCGCTTGCAGACTAAGTTCCAAAGGCTAGTTGCGTGAAGATAGGTGATTGCCTAAGCTTTGGAGAATGACGCCTGAAGTTCAATCTGGCAAATATTGCTGTATTCTTAGAATATAGTTTAGAAAAAACTGGGAACATCATGGATAACCTACAAAAATATCAGATTTATATTGACGGAAAATGGGGTGACTCGAGTTCGGGAAAATGGTTTGAAAGCCAAAACCCTTATCTTGGAAAACCGTGGGCGGCTATTCCAGCCTGCACGGTAGAAGACGTTGATCGCGCAGTAAATGCTGCGTCGGATGCATTTGAAAGTGGCGAATGGGCTGACATGACAGCTTCTGCACGGGGCAGGCTCATGCGCAAGCTTGCCGCATTAATTGAAGAAAATTCACAAGCGCTGGGTGAAGTCGAGGTGCGTGATAATGGCAAACTCATTGCCGAGATGGCGGCCCAAACAGCTTATATACCGGAATGGTATTATTATTTTGGCGGTCTGGCCGACAAAATAGAAGGGGCGGTTATTCCAACCGATAAGGCAGATACGTTTAACTACACCTTGCGTGAGCCCGTCGGAGTGTGCGCGATGATTGTCGCTTGGAATTCTCCCTTGATGTTGATGACGTGGAAACTTGCGCCAGCACTCGCGGCTGGATGCACCGCAGTTATTAAGCCATCTGAATTCACCTCGGCCTCTGCGCTGGAATTTATGAAGTTGGTCGAACAAGCAGGATTTCCACCTGGTGTTATAAATGTAGTAACCGGCGGTGCAGAGGTTGGCGAGCCGCTCGTCCGGCATCCGAAGGTTGCCAAGGTAGCTTTTACCGGCGGTGAGATCGGCGGCCAGAAAGTCTATGAAGCTGCGGCCTCCGGGCTCAAAAAGGTGACTCTGGAATTAGGCGGCAAATCTCCCAATATCGTTTTTGATGATGCTGATCTCGATAATGCGGTTAAAGGGGCAATTTCCGGTATCTTCGCGGCAACTGGCCAAACCTGTATCGCGGGATCGAGGTTGCTGGTCCAAGACACGATTTACGATGAGTTCGTCGACAGGCTCGTCTCATTTGCGGCGACTGCAAGACTAGGCGATCCGAGCAATGCCGACACTCAAGTGGGGCCGGTTACAACGCCAATTCAATATAAAAAAATTCTCAACTACATCGATATAGCCAAGAATGAAGGTGCCAAATGTCTGCTCGGTGGCGGGCCGGCGCAAGGACCGGATGGATCGGGAGACTGGTTTGTACAGCCGACTATTTTTGGCAATGTTACCAATGATATGCGGATTGCGCAGGAAGAGGTGTTTGGCCCGGTTTTGTCGATCATCAAATTTAAGGATGAAGAAGAAGCCATCGCCATCGGCAATGATATTATGTACGGGTTGGCCGCCGGTGTCTGGACCCAAAACCTGCGCCGGGCGACCGTCATGGCCAAGCGTCTAAAAGCCGGTACAGTATGGATCAACACTTACCGGGCGGTAAGTTACACCACACCCTTTGGCGGCTACAAGCGATCGGGCCTGGGCCGGGAAAATGGTCAGGAAGCCATCAATGATTATCTGCAGACAAAAAGCGTGTGGATTTCAACCGCTACTGAAACACCAAATCCCTTTATCATGCGTTAGAGCATGACCTATTGGGTTGTTTCTTGTTCATGACACTGGATTTCTAGGTGCCGACAGCGGGTGAGATTAGGGTGGGCAGTTGTTCGATT
>JAJFHR010000411.1 GCA_021775515.1 Hyphomicrobiales bacterium
GGATGATAATTCCGGCAATCATGCCCAAACCAATGCCAACCGTGGCGATAGCCATGATTTGGAAGAGGTAAACTGTGGTGATGAAATTTCCCGTCGCTCCGAGACATTTATATGTTGCGATCACGGAACGTTTTGAATCCACATAGCTCTTGACGGAATTTGCTATCCCGACTCCACCGACAATAAGGGTGGTGAATCCCACAAGCGTTAAAAACACAGTTAATCTGTCAACGAAACGTTTTATGCCAGGAGCTGCATTATTTCGGGAACGTACTTGCCAGCCTGCGGTAGGAAATTCTGCTCTTACAGATTTAGTTACCTCATCTATGTTCGCTGAATCCCTGTCTGGAAACCTAACTTTGTAGCGCCATTTGATAAGACTTCCAGGTTGCACAAGTTCGGTCTTCTTCAGCGTCTCCAAAGACATTAGAACACGCGGGCCAATCATAAAACCACTGGATACTCTGTCTGGCTCGCGCGAAATTGTTCCGGAAACGTTTGTAATCAGATTTCCTATTTTAAGCTGGTCTCCAACCTTAAGTCCAAGTTGGGCTAAAAGCGTGGCATCTACCTTAACACCCGGAATATTCTGGGTACTTGAATTTGGCGCACTGGCTGTTGTGTTTTTGTCAAATTCCATGGCGCTAAAAAGCGGGTAGTTTTTATCGACTGCCTTAAGTTCCACGACATTCTGCCGTGCTTTTCCCGGAACCGTTGCCATCGCCCGCAAGGTCGCCACTACGCTTATCCGCCCGAATTTTTCAATCCCAGCGCGTTCCTTGGCTGTTGCTTCTCGATGTGACAGCGCAAATTCAATATCCCCACCAAGCAGGGTTTGGCCTTCGCTGGCAAGGCCGCTTCTCACTGCCTGAGAAAACGATCCAACCGTAGCTATTCCGCCCACACCCAACGCGAGACAAAACAGAAAACCGGCGAAACCTGAAAAACCTGAGCGCAATTCTCTCAAGGCATAAAGGAAACTGAGCGCGCTTGTCGACCGCCAGCTCCGGCGAGGCTCCACAACCGCGGTCATAATCTGCTGCCGGAAGTGTTATCAATAAGCCCGTCGCTCAGAGAAATGACCCGGCTACAACGCTGGGCAATTTTTAAATCATGGGTGACGAGCAACAAGGTTGTATTTCGGGTTTCATGAAGGGAAAACAACAGATCAATTACATGTTCACTATTTTCAGCATCAAGATTGCCCGTTGGTTCATCTGCAAGCAAAATTGAGGCGCCACCGCCGATTGCACGCGCAATTGCCACGCGTTGCTGTTCGCCGCCAGAAAGCTGCCCCGGATAATGATCGAGCCGATGCGACAAGCCAACCAGATCCAATTCCTGACGAGCACGGGCAAACGCTTGGCTATTCCCGCCCAGTTCCAAAGGGACTGCGACATTTTCCAGAGCCGTCATTGTGGGGATAAGGTGAAAGGATTGAAATACAATGCCGATGAATGCACCTCTCAGCAGTGCCATCTCATCTTCATTGAGCCCGACAATAGGCCTGCCGGCAATCTGAATTGTTCCCGATGTTGGGGTTTCCAGTCCGGCAATTACCGACAGAAGCGTTGACTTGCCTGAACCTGAAGCGCCAACCAAACTGACGGTTTCACCTTTGATGATATCAAGGTCAATGCCCTTTAGGATATTGACCGGGCCAGCCGCACTCGTCAGGGTAAGCTTAACCGACCTCAGCGCGATAATCGGATCGTTTTCCTCGCCAACTGCCTTGCAATCCTCAAGCTCAGCCGCCATATCTTTTGCCATGTTATTTCGATATGGCACATTGCCGCGTTTTTACAAGCCGCGTTTTGTAAATTTCATCGGTTTTTTTTCCTTCATCTGGTTGGTGTTGGCCGTGACAGCGCCTGGCAACACCGCAACCGATGATGAAGTTAAACTTTTGGCCCTTGGTGACAGCTTAACCGCAGGTTTTGGCCTGGCAGCCTCCGAAAGTTTCCCTCAACAGCTTGAAAAAGTGTTGAGGAATAAAGGTTATAACGTTAGCGTTCAAAATGCCGGTGTATCCGGAGACACTTCCGCAGGTGGACTTGCCCGCCTCGGTTGGGCCACAGGTGGCAAACTCGACGGGGTCATCTTGGAACTGGGCGCAAATGATGCCCTTCGAGCAACTCCGCCCGAATCGACGCGAAAAAATATTGATCAAATTCTAACCCGCCTGGGCCAACGCAAAATCGATGTATTGCTGGCAGGCATGCTGGCGCCGCCAAATTTGGGGCAGGATTATGGAAAAACCTTTAATGCGATCTTCCCTGATCTTGCCGCCAGTCATGGTCTTTTGCTCTATCCGTTTTTTCTCGAAGGCGTTGCTGGTAATCCGTCGTTAACCCAAGCCGATGGCCTCCACCCAACCGCTGCCGGTATCGCTATAATCGTGCAGAATATTCTTCCCAAAGTTGAAGAATTGCTCAAACGAATAAATCAGCGGCGCAACTCGAACCTCTGAAAACTTTCACCCGCCAGCAAAAGCTCCCATCCGCAGTACCTCTGCTAATTTCTCTATAATGTAGTTTCTCGTATAAAGGAAAAAACAATGGAATATCGTCAACTTGGCCGCACCGGCGTTAAGGTTAGTGCCCTCTGTTTGGGCACCATGACCTGGGGTGAACAGAATTCTGAAGCCGAGGGCCATGAACAGATGGACTATGCTTTAGCCAGCGGCATAAATTTTTTCGACACCGCCGAGCTTTATTCAATTCCTGCAAAGGCTGAAACCTATGGCAGGACTGAGGAAATAATTGGCAGTTGGTTTAACCAGCGCAAGTCGCGCGATAAAATTATTCTCGCAACCAAGGTTCTCGGCCGGTCCAACAATACCTGGTTTAGAAACAATGGCAAAAAAGCAACCTTGAACAAGGAAAATATTGAGGAGGCCGTTGACAAAAGTCTGCGTCGTCTCAAGACCGATTACATTGACCTGTATCAGGTTCACTGGCCAGATCGTCCGATGCGGCTTTTTGAAGGGCTGTCTTATAAACACATCGAAGCGGAAGCCTGTTCTATTCACGAAACTCTCGACGCTCTTACCGATATTGTAAAAGCCGGAAAGGTTCGTCATATCGGCATCTCAAATGAAACCCCTTGGGGGCTTATGAATTATCTCAATGAAAGCGAATTGAATAATCTGCCTCGCGTTCAGTCCATACAAAATGCCTATAATCTTCTCAACCGGACTTATGAAACCGGGCTGTCGGAATTTTTCTATCGTGAGGATATTGGTCTTCTTGCCTACTCGCCACTGGCCCAGGGATTATTGACCGGTAAATACCAAAACGATTCGCTACCTAAAGGATCTAGAAAATCCCTATTTAATATAATGGACAGATATGACACCCCCAACGCTGCAAACGCTGTCGACAAATATATCAGTCTCGCCAAAAAACATAATATCGACGTCGGTCAATTGGCATTGCAGTTTGTCACATCGAGACCATTTGTAACCGCCTCGATTTTTGGTGCCTCGACAATTGCGCAATTGAAAAAGAACATCGATAGTATAAACGTCGATTTGAACGACGAACTAGAACAGGCGATCGAAGACATTCACCTGATCTATTCCAATCCATGTCCGTAACGATCACAGAAAACAAATCATGAAGAGACTTTTTACCGCTATAGAAATTCCCCAAGCAGTTGCCAGCAACCTGGCATTGCTGAGAGGCGGCATTCCTGGAGCCCGGTGGATTGACCCCGAAAACTATCACATTACCTTGCGGTTTATCGGTGAAGTTGATGGAGTTCTGGACACACAGATCAGACACGAGTTGCAGAAAATTCATTCCGGCCCGCTGTCGCTGTTCCTTCGCGGTGTTAGAACATTTGGTAATAAAAAACCGCGCTCTATCTACGCGGCAGTCGGTCTGAATGACGCGTTGCTTCGGGTACAAAAACAACAAGAGCGTCTTTTGCAGATAATTGGATTGAAACCTGAGCATCGGAAATTTTCTCCTCACGTTACTCTTGCCAGATTGAGAAATACAACTGCTACGGATGTGGAACGGTTTTGTGTTCAAAACGCTTTATCAATAAATGAGGAGTTTATCGCCAGCGGATTTGTGCTTTATTCGTCCAAACCATCAACCGGTGGCGGGCCCTATGTGGTTGAAGAACGTTACCAGTTTTCAGGATCATCGGGTGGGTAATATGATGGACTTAAATTCGCTGCGCTAAACCAGGAGATTTCTATTATTATGTCCGAAAAACTAACCGGAACTGATCGTTTACAGGGATTGGAACAACTGCCCCATTGGCAGGAGGTCACCGGCCGCGACGCCATCTTCAGGCGCTTCGAGTTCAGAAATTTTAATCAGGCCTTTGGTTTTATGACACGGGCAGCTCTTCAGGCAGAAAAGATGAACCATCATCCAGAGTGGTTCAACGTCTATCGCACAGTTGATGTCACCTTAACGACACATGATGCTGACGGCCTGACAATCCTGGATTTGAAGCTTGCCAAATTCATGGACAAGTGTTTTAGCGAATTCTAGATATCGGCCGACTGATTGCGGCCATTGTCATTTCGGGGCTAACCGTAGAGCGCCGTCGATCCTGATATTTTCTCCGTTGAGCATGTCATTTTCAATTATGTGCATAACCAAAGAGGCATATTCATCCCCCCGCCCCAATCGCGTTGGAAACGGAACACCGGCACCGAGATTATCTCGAATTTCTTCGGGAAGGCCGTCGAACATCGGTGTATGAAATAACCCGGGCATGATGCTCATAACCCGAATTCCCTCGCGGGATAAATCCCGCGCCATTGGCAGTGTCAGGCTCGCAACTCCACCCTTGGATGCTGAATAGGCGGCCTGGCCAACCTGTCCCTCGACCGCAGCAATTGACGATGTATTAATTATAACGCCACGTCCGCCGTCTGGCGTAATTGGGTCCAGTCCCATTATTCCAGCAGCACTTTTTGATCCGACGTTAAACGTGCCTATCAGATTAACATTTATCACCTTGGCAAATACCGCAAGATCATGTGCCCAGATGTTAGACTTATCTTTCGATCTGCCCGCGGTTCGCGAACCCGTTACGATACCAGCACAATTAACCAGAATGCGCTCCTGACCATGCCAGCGGCGCGCTGAGGCCAAGGCATCGATGATACTCTTTTCGTCGGTCACATCAGCTTCGCAATAACACCCTCCCAGTTCGTCAGCAAGACTGCTCCCCCGGTCGCGGTCTAGATCGAAAATAGCCACTTTAACATCGCGCTGCGCCAGTGCCCTGGCCGTCGCAGCGCCCAGACCCGATGCTCCACCCGTTACTACAGCACTTATCGTTTTGTCGAGGATCATTACCTATTCCTATATTTAATTTTTTCCGATTGGCATCTCAAACTGGTTGTTTATGGTCCCTTGCACATGGCCAGTCAAATTACCATTTAGGGGAGGAAGCAGATTTCATTCAAACGGCATGTGTATATGGCAGATACTGGCGTAGATAGTTCTCCTACCGAAATAAATGAGGAAAAATGTAAATTGCCCGCGGTGATTGCAAAAAACGAGAAGGCGGTGAAACGGAGTTTTTGGCGGAAATTTGCTCGAGTGGCAAGTTTTATACCTTTTTCCCACGATCTTTTAGCCGCCTATTTTTGCTCTGTAGATCCGCAAACCCCGGCGAGGGTCAGAGCGATTTTGCTTGCCGCATTAGCCTATTTCATTCTGCCTACCGACCTGGTTCCAGATTTTATAGTAGGCTTGGGGTTTTCCGATGATGCAACAGTGTTGACCGCTGCGATTGGCATCGTCTCAGGACATATTACGGATGCGCATCGATCAAAGGCACTTGAGGTGTTGAATAATCCCGACACTGATATTCCATCAGAAAAAAATTCTATATAATATCATTACGTCTGCGGAAGAACTATTGCTTTTCCGGTAACTTTGCGGTTAGCAAGATCTTCGAGAGCCTCGGCGGTTTGATCAAGTGAATATTCGCGGTGAATGTGCGGGCGCAACTTGCCTTCAGCGATCCATTGTAGAATTTGCACCGTGTTGGCGCGGTGTTTATCCGGGTGGCGGTCGATGAACGAGCCCCAGAATACGCCGATAATCTGACACCCTTTCAACAAGGCTAGATTAAGCGGAATTTTTGGAATATAACCGGCGGCAAATCCGATAACCAAAAAACGTCCATTCCAGGCGATGGCTCGCAATGCCGGCTCGCTGAAATCACCACCAACTGGATCATAAATAACATCGGCGCCATTATTTCCGGTTAAGTCTTTAAGACGCTGTTTGAGATCTTGCTCGCGGTAATTTATCAGATCGTCGGCACCCACAGATTTACAAAACTCAAGTTTTTCATCTGACGATGCGGCTGCAATAACCCGGGCGCCCAAAACTTTACCGATCTCAATCGCTGATTGCCCCACGCCACCTGAGGCACCCAGCACCGCCAGCGTTTCACCGGCGCGTAGCTTCGCCCGGTTTTTGAGTGCATAATACGTCGTGCCGTAGGTAACTGTGACACCGGCCGCTATACTGAAACTGATTTGTTCCGGTATCTTAACAAGTCTGTCAACGGAAACAGCAACCTGTTCGCGACATCCTCCCCAGGCAAGATAGGCCATGACCCTATCGCCAAGCTTAAACCCGGAAACGTCCGGTCCGACTTCTGCGATTACACCGGCAATTTCTGCTCCCGGTGAAAATGGCATGTCCGGTTTAAACTGGTATTTGTTCTCGATAATCAATGTGTCAAAGAAATTCAGCGCCGTGGCATGAATATTGACAACAACTTCACCGTGTTTTGCCACCGGCGAGCTTATATCTTCCACCAGCAATGACGCCGGCGGCCCGAACTCCTTGCATAAAACTGCCCTCAAGATTTGCCCCTTAGCTGCCCAAACTTATCCATGTATTTTCGATACCCTCTTCTTAGCCGGAAACGAGGCCATTGGCGAATATCAATTCGCACTCTATAAACAGAATAATCTGAACAACATGGAGCCGTCATCGCGTGAGAGGATTTTTTGCCATCGGTGTCGAGGGGATAAGCAAGCCTATGAACCTGGGCAATCTCATGCGTTCGGCTCATGCTTTTGGTGCGAGTTTCGTCTTTACAATTGATGCGCATAAAAAACTCGACGCGCCAGATTCCGATACATCAAACGCACCGGTACACATGCCCTATTATGAATGGCAAAGTTTAGGCGACATGACTTTGCCACGCGGATGTAGCCTTGTTGGTGTAGAGCTACTTGAAAACGCAGTAGATCTGCCAAGTTTCCGGCACCCTCAACAAGCAGCCTATGTACTCGGGCCCGAACGCGGGTCTCTGTCTCCCCAGCTCTTGAGCCAGTGTGATCATGTTATAAAAATTCCCACCTCCTTTTGCATCAACGTTGCCACCGCTGGAGCCATAATCATGTATGACCGTATCAAAACTCTCGGTCGTTTTGCTGAACCTCCCGTCAGCCCCAGTGGCAGGCCCCTAACCCGCAAGCCTCATCAACATGGCTCCACCAGAATACGAAACCAATAACGTTGACAACAGAATTTTCAGTCAATAAAACCACTTGTTACTCAGTTTTTTAGGGATGCATTAACTATATTTTGACCCTAATGGAGCCGGGCAAAATGTTGCCTTATTGATTTGCATTTATAGCGCAAGATCAAAGAGGATAGCGAATAATCCTAAGGAATAGAGCAGCGCAAACGTCGACGGTTTGATAATGATTTTAATACCCAGATTAAATTTTTTCCTGAAGCAAATTCTGCTGGCAACGGTCCTTGCTTTGACCCCCACTGCACTGTCTGCTGAGCCCAAACATTTGGCGGATAATGGCGATTGGGCCGCTTATGAAAATACTAATGGTAAGGGCAAAATTTGCTTTGCTATTACTGAACCGAAGAAAAAACTGCCAAAAAAGGTTAGTCGCGATCCGGTGTATTTTTTAATAACCAATCGGCCTAAAGAAAAAATCAAAAATGAAGTCAGTATCATTACTGGCTACCCCTACAAAGCCGACAGCATCACCACTGTGCAAATTGGTGATGATAAATTTGAACTATACACAAAGGCGGATGGCGCGTGGATTGACAACGCCAAGGCTGAAAAGCGTTTGATCAAATCGATGAAGAATGGCAACACCATGATCGTCAAGGGAACGTCGCGTCGCGGAACTGTAACCACCGACGAATATTCCCTCATTGGCATTACCAAAACAATCAGCGTCATTGACAAAGCCTGTAAATAGGCATTACCCCTAATCATAGCTGTTTGGAATTGCCCGGATATCAAACTTCCGTTAATTCCTAGAACTGAAGTGGTGGGTGATATTTTTAACCCGCCTTGCTCTAAGAATTGCCTACGCCCTAAACCACGGCAGGGCTTGGTCTTAGGCACAAGAGATTTCAGATTTTGACATGATTAATCTTATCGGCCTTTCTCGTGAAGAAATAGCGCGTGTTCTGGAAACCAGCGACGCCATAGATATTCCGGCTCGGCATTTGAAAATGCGCGCCAACCAGCTTTGGCATTGGATTTATGTGCAAGGAGCGCGGGACTTTGAGTGCATGACAACGATAGCAAAAGGGCTACGCCAGCAGCTCGCTGAATTTTGTTGCCTCGAGCGACCGGAGATTGTGACCGAACAAATTTCGCAAGATGGCACGCGGAAGTGGTTGTTGCGCCTGGCCTCCTCTGTGCCGGGCCAAACAGGTCCGGAAATCGAAACGGTCTATATCCCGGAAGAAACCCGCGGCACATTGTGCATCTCAAGTCAGATCGGCTGCACCTTGACCTGCTCGTTTTGCCACACCGGCACCCAGAGACTTGTGCGAAATCTCACACCCGGTGAAATTGCCGCTCAAGTACTGGTCGCAAAAGATACCCTGGGCGAATGGCCGAACTCAAACCCTCAACCCGGGCAGATCGTACCCTCCCAATCTCGCATGATTACCAATATCGTTTTGATGGGGATGGGCGAGCCGCTTTATATTTTCGATAATGTCAAACAGGCTGTTGACACGATTTCGGATGATGCCGGGCTGTCGATATCCCGCCGCCGCATTACCTTGTCTACCTCAGGCGTCGTACCCATGATTAAACGGTGTGGCGAAGAAATTGGTGTGATGCTGGCAATCTCACTCCATGCGGTCCGCGATGAGGTGCGCGATCTATTGGTACCCATTAATAAAAAATATTCCTTGCGCGACCTGCTCGATGCCTGCCGGGCCTATCCCGGTCTGG
This sequence comes from Hyphomicrobiales bacterium, assembly GCA_021775515.1. Classification (GTDB taxonomy): domain Bacteria; phylum Pseudomonadota; class Alphaproteobacteria; order Rhizobiales; family JAJFHR01; genus JAJFHR01. The sequence continues at coordinate 9,226 of JAJFHR010000411.1, forward strand.
CCAACTCAAAAAGAATTACTTTCGAATATGTCATGTTGAAAGGCATTAACGACAGTTTGGCCGACGCCCGCGAACTGGTCAGATTGCTCAAGGGAATTCCCGCAAAAATCAATCTCATTCCATTTAATCCGTGGCCGGGTACAGCCTATGAATGTTCAGATTGGCAGACAATTGAGGAATTTGCCGAGGTTGTTTACCGGGCCGGATATGCCAGCCCGGTGCGAACCCCTCGGGGCCGTGACATAATGGCAGCTTGCGGACAACTGAAATCAGCCAGTATTAAACTACCTGTCAATCAGCGCAAAGCTCAGGAAAAGGCCGCTGCGACACTGCCCTAAATCAGACCAGCCTATCACACGACATTAGCGCTAAACCTGCAGCCTCAACAAATTGTGCCACCACAGCAGCAACTCTAGTTTGTTTTCTTTTCAGCTTTTTTCTTGCTCGAAGATTTTTTTGAGCTGGATTTTTTTGAGTTTGATTTCTTGGTGTCAGTCTTTTTGGACTTTGACTTTTTCTTTTCAGTCTTTTTAGCCTTAGACTTTTTGGGTTCGGTGTTCTTTTTGGTTGCAGATTTTTTGTTTTGCGACTTTTTTGCGGTTGTTTTTTTGGTTGTTGCCTTTTTAGTTGCAGGCTTTTTAACCGCAGATTTTTTAGCCTTGGGTTTGGTTGTTGATGACTTTTTTGCCTTTTTTGAATTTTTGCCAGCCGAGCGGCAATATGAACTGACCTTGACCTTGTTTTTTGTCACGTAACCCGACACCCACGTACAATCAGTTCTGCGTTCACATGCCGATTTCGTTACGGAATTGCAGTCAGACGCCGCCTGAACTGCTGTCGTTGAAAAAGATAAAGCGACCAACGCTGAGAAAACTCCGAGAACCAATCCCCTCATAAAAGCGCGCATATTAGTCTCCCTTAGTGCTGTTACATGCCTAACTTAACCGCGACCAATTTTTCAGCAATTCGCCGATCAGCCCCATAAGCAAAAAACATCACGACTTCGATATGGATGCAATCCTTTTTATTGCGCGCGGGCGCAACATGCCTATAGTGCGCACAAATAATCCACCTTTCCAAGCTGTAGGAGTTTCGGCAGATGGCTGAAGACAAAAGCGTGAAAAAAGTTGTGCTCGCCTATTCTGGCGGCCTTGATACATCGATTATCCTGAAATGGCTTAAAACCACATATAATTGTGAGATTGTCACTTTCACCGCCGATCTTGGCCAAGGCGAAGAACTGGAGCCGGCCCGGAAAAAAGCCGAACTTCTTGGCATCAAAGAAATCTATATTGAAGATTTGCGCGAAGAATTCGTCCGTGACTACGTATTTCCCATGTTCCGGGCCAACGCCGTTTATGAAGGTGTAGATCTGTTGGGAACCTCTATTGCCCGGCCCTTAATCGCCAAACGCCAGATCGAAATAGCCCGCCAAACCGGCGCCGATGCCGTTTGTCACGGTGCGACGGGAAAGGGCAATGACCAGGTTCGTTTTGAATTATCTTATTATGCGCTAAATCCCGATATCAGGATTATCGCCCCCTGGCGCGAATGGGATCTTTCCAGCCGCGCCAAGCTGGTCGACTTTGCCGAACAACACCAAATACCCATTCCTAAGGACAAAAGGGGAGAGGCGCCATTTTCGGTTGATGCCAATCTTTTGCATACATCGTCCGAAGGCAAGGCATTGGAGGACCCTGATGCCGAAGCGCCCGAGTTCGTCTATCAACGCACTGTCTCGCCGGAAGATGCCCCCGACAAGCCGACCTATATTGATATCGAATTTGAGAAGGGTGATCCGATTGCCATAAATGGAGACAAATTAAGTCCAGCGGCGATGTTGACCCGGTTAAACCAACTCGGCGGTGAAAATGGTATCGGTCGCCTCGACCTGGTCGAAAATAGATTTGTCGGGATGAAGTCGCGCGGAATTTATGAAACGCCGGGCGGCACGGTTCTGCTCAACGCTCATAGAGGCATCGAAAGCATTACTATTGATCGCGGTGCTGCTCATATGAAAGATGAGTTGATGCCGCGTTACGCCGAACTAATTTACAACGGCCTGTGGTTTTCTCCTGAGCGCGAGATGCTCCAGGCCGCTATCGATGTGGCTTCAGAGTATGTGACAGGAACCGTGAGACTAAAACTTTATAAAGGCTCTGCCACTGTCGTCGGGCGCTCATCTCCCTACTCTTTGTATGACGAGGATCTTGTCACCTTCGAAGAAGGCGAAACCTCATATGATCATCGTGATGCCGAAGGCTTCATCAAACTCAATGCGCTTCGTTTGCGCCTGTTAGCGACCCGCAAGAACAGACTATCGTAACTTGCATCTTCAGGTTTGCGCCAATAGACGCTAAGCAGACTAGGAACTCAGAGATTTTGGCAGGTCAATATTTTTGGACGCGCATGCTGCCCGCACGGTGTTGAGAAGCAAGCAGGCTATTGTCATAGGGCCTACTCCACCGGGAACAGGCGTGATAGAGCCCGCCTTGTCGTGAGCTTCAGCAAAAGCTACATCACCCACCAAACGGGTTTTGCCGCCGTCGGCGTCAATCCGGTTGATGCCGACATCAATGACGCAAGCTCCAGGTTTGACCCAATCGCCCCGGATCATTTCAGGCCGGCCCACCGCAGCAATCAAAAGATCGGCGGTCCGGCACAAGCCGGGCAGGTCTTTGGTTCTCGAGTGAGCAATCGTCACCGTACAGTTTTCTTTCAACAACAACTGTGCAACCGGTTTGCCTACAATATTGGAACGGCCGACCACAACGGCGTGAACACCACTAAGATCACCTATCCGGTCTTTGGCAAGCATGACACAACCAACCGGCGTACAGGGAACCAGTGCCTCTTGACCCGTTGCCAGAAGACCGGCGTTAATGACATGGAAACCATCTACGTCCTTGGACGGATCAATTGTGCCGATGACTTTGTTGGCGTCAATTTGGTCTGGCAGTGGCAACTGCACAAGTATGCCGTGGACCTGATCGTCTTCATTGAGGTTTTTGACAACGTTCAAAACTTCCTCCTCGCTCGCGGTGGCGGGAAGTTTATGTTCAAACGATGCCATACCAACTTCAACAGTCTGCTTGGCTTTATTGCGCACATAGACCAGACTTGCCGGATCTTCACCGACCAATACGACAGCAAGGCCGGGGATCAAGCCATGTTTATTTTTAAGCTCGCTCAGTGCCGCTGCGATCCTGACACGCAGGTTCGCCGCAAAAGCTTTTCCATCGATAATTTTTGGATCATCCGCCTGAACATTCATTTCAATCAATTACCTCCAAGGTACTCAGCCAGCTTTTAACTGTATTTATTTGCTCGTTCTCATCTGCAATATGCAGTTCTTTGTTCCTGTCTTTGGTGCCGGATATAAGACAAATTTTTGAGGGCGCCAGACCTGCCGATTTGGCAATCAATCGCAGTGCTGCTTTGTTGGCTTTTCCCTTTTCCGGCTGGGCTCTGACCTTTGCCTTGAGCACCCAATTTCCATTCGGCAAAAGAACAACACCATCAATCTTATCCAGTGAAGAAGTTGGCGTTAATCTAAGGCGTAAAACCAGCCCATTTTCTGCCTCACGATAAGGACTGTTTTTGCCCATAAAAACGCCTTCACTTTACCTGAAAAGAGGAGCGATATCGAGGAAGATAAAATTCTGCACAAAGAACAAAATCAGCAGCAAAATGATCGGTGAAATATCGAGGCCGCCAAGGTTGGGTAAAAACCGCCGGATCGGCGCCAGCGCCGGCTCAGTTAAGCGATGCAGAACATCATAGAGCATGTAGACAAATTTGTTTTGGGTGTTAACGACGTTAAACGCGATCAACCAACTTAGAACGGCAGAGCCGATGATTACATAAATATAAAGAGTTATCACCGTGTTCAATGTTATAAAAATCGCGTTCATTTTTTTGTCTCATATTTCGCTTGCTTCAATTACCCGACACATGTAGCGGTCCAGCTGTTGATGTGCAAGCCCGGAAGCATGAACTCTTTTACAACAGCAAGTAGCTTCAAAAATCATGCTCTCCAATATCAAACCGTGTGGTAGTACGTGCTGTCATCAAATTTCGAAAAAACTGCTACTGCAAGCCTTGGCACTTAAGAGCTGAGAAAATTTGTTCCAAGGTCATCCTGCTCGTTCGGGTTTGCCATACCTGTATTGCTGCCAGCAAAATAGAATTTTCAAAAAAGATTGTGTCCCAAGTCTTCGCCGGTTTGGTATTACCACTCAATCTACCAGTAGTGGTTTGTTCACACGCTCGACGATAAGAGCGGCCAAATATCGCATGTCAAGCACCACGGATGAAGAAATGAGGTTGTTGTGTTCCACTGCTTGTGATTGATAGGCTTCGGTCAAGTTTCCTGTTTCAAAATCCCGCAGGCGATCTTCAGTGTCAAAATAAAAACAGTGAAACTTCGGAGTGGGAGGCTCCACGGTATCGTTTTTATTATTTACATACCTCATCCAATAATCAATCGCCAACGCGGCAATTCCCACTGCTGCTTTATTGGCCATCTCCGCCGCCACGCTTATGGGCACATGTTGTTCACTCAAAGCGTTTAAAGCCATAAAGAAGGCAAGGTCTGGAAGTGAATATTTGGTGTGGCCCTCTGTATTACGTGAGGCGAGGATTCCGCGGCGGCGCAAATCTCGCTGCTTAACCGCCGAGACTGATGCAATTTTCTCAACCTCCCGGGGACTATAGGTCTGATGCATTCTACCCCACTCTCTATTCTCACCTTATGTGGTGTATGCCACCTTTGTTTCTACGTGTCAACTCCCACGGTTGACCGATTGTGTTTTTAACCCGTTAAAATTAAACATTTTTTTCGATTTTGTGCCAATCTTCATTTTTCTTTACGATCCCAGCTTTCACCAATTCTTGTATTTTTAATTTGGTAGTTCAGCTAATTTCCCCATTTCGTAGCACAGTTTATAGCTCTGAGAGGTTCCATGTCGAGCATCACGTTTTTTACGTTTCAATTACCTTAAAGGTATTCAGCCCTGAACAGAAACTGTGAGTACCGACCTACTGCTTTAGATCGTTGGTTGAGAACGTGGCGCCACTCACATTTTCGAAATTTTGATGCAGAAATCTATGTGGTATTTGCCACTATGTCTTTTTTGTGGGATTGTGAGCGGGTTTTCTTCCGGTGCTACACATTTTTCTAACCAGGGTTTGATCGGGTACCTTGACCTCGACACTGGTAGGACCTGTTTTATGAAGTAGTACCGCAAACTAGCATTTAGATTTCAATATTCAGCTGAAATTTAGGTCGAAAGAATCCGTTCCGTGGGAAGCCCCACCTTCTCTATTTCAAAGCACTACCGGTGCCATCCGCTCAATGTTCCAAAGTTGTTGGCTGGAATTTTTGAGCCTTGATGTTTAGAGTAACGAGTTCTGGAAATGGGGCGAAACTTCATAATGAAAAACAGTCAGATCAGCGAACGTGCAAGTCTCTTTGTAATGGACAGGTTCGATGGTTCCGCTGCGATCCGCTTGTGTTGGTTCACACCAGTGGACGTTTTTACGGAACAAGTCGCCTGTGGATTTAAGGCGCGCACCCTCTCACAGAAAGAAGTTAAAGCGAGTAATATATGTCGATGAAATTTTTGAAATATACCTTATCGCTAGAGTTTCAACATGAAAAATTACAGGTAATCCAGACCCAGTGTCATTCCTACCACGATGTTCCTGATTGATCCTTTAATCGACTTTCCTTTCTCGTTGTTGCACATAGATTTCGTCTGTCACCATCATGGCAGGCCTTTTGTCAACCTGACATGCACAATTATAATCTCCTGCTAGCAGCAGAAAAACCGGAGGCGGCTTTTGTCAAAATTCCTCTCCGTCAATTTTTGGGCGCGAATGTTTGGATTCTACTGAGTGATTTTTTCCCTCGAAACGCAATCAATCGCAGGCTTTGTCTGGGTCGACTGCCGATTTGTTTTGCTTGGGACACCGATGTTGGAAGCGATCGGTTCAGCAATTTGGCATGGTTGTTTTTTCATCCTTTTTTGGTCAGAGGAAAAACTTTTAACTCGGCGATCCATGCGGTGTTTTTTTATAGAATAATAAGGGTCCAAATTGACTTTCAAAATTTTCCTCAAAACTCGGAATCAAACTCCCTGCATTAGCGCTAATTTTGCCATACATTTTTTGCACAATTTGATCTTGAAACCGGATTCCAAATTTCGCCCTGATGCAGGGTTCAACGATCACTAAGAGCTGACTTGCTTATTCGTTTTTTGTCTTGCCCGTTGCTATTTTCATTTCGTCATTGCCACAGATCCGATGCCGTGGTGAAGCAGGTAATCTTGAAGTCGAACTTTCTTAATTTGTCACTTTGTGTTTTTCCAATCTGGAAGTTGCCCCAGGTTTTAATTTAGATGCCGGGCTGTAAACCATTTTGGTTTTTCTCGATCAATTCTAACTGCAAATTTTTCAGAGTGCGGACTGGTGCGTATGGTTTGTTTTTTGGAGCGGGAGGTGTTGGGGAAAACTGTTCGAAGGTGAACCGCGATCCAACCTCTTCTGGTGCGGGGGTTTTGATAGTCGGAAATTTTTCAATTTCGAACGCTGATATTTTTTAAGCTCAGTATACAGTCGTTTTTATCTTTTATTGTTTTAACATTCGAAAAGTTAACCCTCCCTGAAATACGTCTCGGGTTTGCTTTGGGTCTCGGGATTTGGCAGTTTCTAAACGCTCTGCACGTGCAAAAGAAATCCGTATACTGTCTCTTTACCGCCGGAAAAACTTTACTTTCTATTCCTGAATTTTTATATAAAATATATAAAAACTGCGCGTCGTTTTTCAAGAAATTGCCTTCTTGAACCGCCTTGAATTTTTTCACCTACACGGATTGGCGAAATGTGCATGTCTCAGAGGAGTTTTTCGAATCAATGTATGGATAATGCGTTTTTTAAGTGGTTTGGCACTGTATGGGCGTTATTCTCGCTCGTTTTTGTCCAATTCGTCCGAAAAACGCTCGGATTGTTTAACTTTTGTGGTTATTGCCAACACAGGTTTTGGAGACGTTGGGCAAATTCTATCATGCGAATTTTGATCAAGTCGAACCTTGATGATCGATTTTTCAGTCAACTTATTGGGTTTCAACCAGTTTTTTGTCGTTACAATTGCGCGCTCTGGTGTTTGTTAATATGTATACTGATTTTTATCGCACAGCGGATCATTTGAACTGATCTATGAGATAACCTTCAATCTCATTTGCTATCTTCAAAACTCTGGCGGATGCCTTGTATGAAAATTCAGCCAGTTTTAAATCAATCAAGCCCGAGGTCAGGTCATCGGTGGAAATCGATCCCGCAGCGACAGGTCGCCCGCTGTTCCCTCTGTCACCACCTCCCTCAATGCCCGGTTGAGGTGGCGCGACCTTTTCGCTTAGTTTCGGATCACCTGATTTTGTGATCACTGCAGCAGCATCGTTTAGACGCTGTGATGCAGATTGCAATCCGCTCAAAGATATCGATATCGCGGTGGTCATTCTCTCAACTTACCGGCCTTGCCTTAAATCTGGGTAAACCTGATCCGCAAATTTCTATTAAATTGATAATTAGAAGGTTGGGAAAATTGCCTATGTTGGCTGTTGCTGCAACTTCAATCATGGAAGTCTGGTGGTTGATGTGCGGAAATTTTATCGTGCAAAAAATTATGTGGCTGCCTACTTGCTTGCGGTGTTTTTTCCAGACAGCCAAAAATCCAAAAATTCATGAAGCCAATTTTTCAGCGGTTGATCATAATGCGATCGCCCGCTGAAATGTTGGGACCGGTTCTGAGCGCCCTCAAGCTGAAAGCGCGCTGCACCCTTCACAGTCCACCGGTGCATCATTGCTAGGTTCACCTCAGGATGAAACTGAAGTCCATAGGCATTGGCTCCATATGAAAATGCCTGGTTTTCATAAATCTGCCCGGTCGCAAGAAGTTCTGCTCCGCGCGGCAAATCAAAACCCTCCCGATGCCATTGATAGACATGGCTGGGCCAGGTGAACAAATTGCGTCCGCCGTTTGTCGGCTCGATGGGATAATATCCTACTTCAACCATTTTTGCCGAATGAGCTTCCACCTCCCCGCCCAGATGTTTGACTAACATTTGCGCTCCAAGGCAGACACCCAGTAAAGGGCTGTCCTCCTTAAGGGGAACTTCCATCCAGTCAATTTCGCGTTTTACATAATCATCTGGATCATTGGCACTCATTGGCCCGCCGAAAATAACAGCCCCCGAATGGCGTGACATGTTTTTGGGCAATTCATCGCCAAAACGCGGTTTGCGAATGTCGAGAGGAAAGCCCATTTCTTTTAGTCGAACACCGATGCGTCCAGAGCTGGAGGCCTCTTGGTGTAGAATGATTAGAATAGGTTTTTCAGTATCGCTCACGGAATTTCAATTTTACGGCGTTTGTCGGGTTTATTGAATCTCGATACACCGTAAGCAAGCAACTTATTAGGAATGAAATGGGATACCATCACGAAAAATCGGTTTAGGCTGCCTGTGACAACCACGGTGCGGCCCCTCTTATATCCGGAATATCCGATTTTGGCGACATCTTTTGCTTGCATGGCTCCACTAGCCTTCGACATTCCGGAGCGCTTTAATCCTGCTCTTTTGTGAAATCCAGTCGCTGTTGATCCTGGGCAGATTACACAAATTTTTATGTTGCTGTCTTTCAGTTCATGTGCAAGTGCATGCGTAAACGACTGAACATAGGCTTTTGTCGCGTAATAAACAGCAAAATAAGGCCCAGGAAAAAACCCGGCAACCGAGCCGACATTAATAATTCCACCCTGACCTTTAGCCCTTAACTGAGGCAGGAACCGCAAGATAAGTTCCGTCAAAACAGAAATATTGAGATTTATCGAGCCGAGTTGCCCGACTACATCACTATCAGCAGCGGGGCTGGCAAGGCCATATCCCGCATTATTTACAATCAATTCTGGATGAATATGGGCTTTTTCTAAAGATTTGAAAAGCTTTTCCACCTGTGAGGGCAGGGTTAAATCGAGCGCCATGATTTCAGATTCGGTACCGTATTGACCATCTAATTCATCGGCTACCTTTTCTAAATCGCCATCGTTTCTGGCAACTAATACAAGATTGTACCCATCTGCGGCAATTTCCCTTGCCAGCTCCGCGCCAATGCCACCCGACGCTCCTGTAATTAGCGCCACCGGCCGATTTTTCCCGTAGCTCATTTATTGGTCCAAATATTTGATCTTGCTGAATTAATCTTGCTGATTTTCCATCACCTTCTTCTTGAGTTTAACCCGGTCTCTAGTTGAGACACCGATCAACTCAGCGACTCGCCACACCAGATTGGCCTCATAATCGTCAATTTTTCCATCAGCCAGGATAACCTCCCAGATTAGTTCGATAATGCCAATTCTTCCGCCCTGATCCAAATGCTCCGTCACGACCTTGGTGTATCGATACAAATCCACAGCCTTGCGCTCATCCGCCTGCGCTTCCGTTACCAGACGATTAAGTTCAATATTCGAAAGGTCGAAATGGTTTTGAAGTATCGTTCTCAGTTTTTCACTTTCTATTTCGGATGCGTTTCCATCTACCAATCCTGCATGAATCAGGAGAGCAGCAGTCGCCAGGCGAAGTTCGTCTAACGCTTCGGTTTCCTGACCTATTGGTTCCTTATCGAGATTAAATATGGACGCTATTTTTTTCCACATAGTCAGTTCGGCGTTCGCCTCTTTTAAAAGTTACGGATGTGCATGTGACTATAACCCCGAGAGATTTTGATTCGGTATCTAAATGAAAAATTCATTCATCAGGGAATTTAGTTTGACACCGGACATTAAACAGCCTTGCAGCCTCCAACGCTTCTGTTGGAATCTTGAATATTTGTTTCGCTAGTGAAACTTATCCTATATGACTTTGACTACAGCGCCCATAGGAACGCGAGTATAAAGGTCTTCAACATCTTTATTCAGCAGCCTGACGCAGCCTGAAGACAGCGCTTTACCAATGCTCCAGGGCTGGTTGGTGCCATGAATGCGATACAATGTATCGACATTTCCCTGGTAAAGATAAAGCGCTCTGGCGCCAAGCGGGTTTTCCAGTCCGCCCGGCATAGAAACCGGCAATTCCGGTTGACGCCTGCGCATTGCCGCTGGCGGATACCAGGCCGGCCATTTCGCTTTGCGCCGGATCACCGCCTTGCCCTTCCATTCGAAGCCGGCGCGCCCAACACCAACACCATATCTAAGTGCCTTCCCATGTTCCTGGACCAAATATAAAAAGCGATTTCCTGTATCAACAATTAGCGAGCCGGGTTTTTCCGGTCCTGAATAATTGACAACCTGTTTTCGATATTTGGGAGCAATATAATTAGAACCGCGACGCGTCAGAAAATCCCCTGAACCCATGTCGTCGGTATATTTGTCCGAGAACGGGTCGAATTTAGGTTCTGCCCTGAGGCCGGCAACGGGCATGGCTGCCACAGAAAGCAAACCTCTAATAAAAATCCGACGGCTTGGTGCCATTTTTTCCTCCCAGATCATTCGATTTACGTCCTACACCTGACGTATAAAATGCAGTACACTAATTCAATTAGCTTCACCTCAAGGCTGAGAAATCTGCGTTTTTGTCCGGTATGTTTCAGTATAAAAATAGTTAGGCCATTGTTAGATGAAACGCACCTTCCCCCAGTTAATATGCATCTGTTTAATAAAATACATACTCCAGCCACGGGGCATTATGATAGCTTGTAATCTTTTGCTCAGTGCATCACAACGCCGTTACCGGGGAATTTCAGGTCATTTTTTTTAAATTAATGCAAAAAAATCACTACGGAGAGGTTTTGTTAATCACGGATACGTTTTGTTGCCTTTAATTATGCCATATTATTCACTATCTGCTTTTGTGATCTATTTGTTTCGGAAACGTTACATGCAATACAATTTGGTATCTTTGTTTTTGTGTTCCCTCAGTAAATTTGAGCATGCGCTCAAATTTCGTTCTGTCCCCCTTCATCTTTATTCGATTTTTATCTGGCAGTTGATGTACAAGCCCGGAAGCGTGAACCCTATTACAAAAGCAATCGACTGAAAAAATTACGGCCCTCAGTATCCCTCCGGCTTGGTAGTGGTTCCCTCGACAGGATCTTTTTTACCGCAGTAATTTTGGTAGAGTTTTTGTGGCCATACCCCCAAAAACTGCGGCTTTTACTCCTTTTTGGAGGATACATTTCCTACCTCCCCCATAAAAGTAATACCTGCTTGATCCCAAGTAGTCCTATTATTTTCACCCATGAGAAAATACCAGTCACCGCATAATTGACTTTCATTGTAACGCTTGGAGTATTGTTTGTTTCACATGCTGGGGTGTTGGCAAACACTTATGAAAGACAATGAGAAGCCTGAAAACAATACAAATTCAGCCCCGTGCTAAGTTGCAAATTCTGTTTTCGCGTTTTCATTTCGGTATCGTTATTTCCCCTCTTTGGAGGACCAAAAATTTGTTTTTATGTGATTTCCAGAATATTTAATTTGGACCATTTTATTGCCCCTTCGCGGGTAATTTTCCGCTGCGATTTCCCAAATTTCTTTCCCCTTTTGCTATCATTCGCTACACTAATTTTGCCGTGTAGTGTATAAAGCTTTGAGGGATAGCGGTGCAGCAGGTTCGACGTACAGTTCTGACAATCAACTCGCATCGCGATGGGCAGATTTTTGATACAATTGGTTGATAATTGACAGAAATTCGGATGAATTGGAACTAGCACGGCATTCACATAAAACAACACGTTATGCAAATCAGGGAGAGAACAATGAATATGGCTTTTAAATCGCTTATTGCTGCGGGAGTTCTTATTGGAACCACGATCGGTGCCTCCGCTGGCTCTAACACCACATGGGATATGCCGACGCCATATCCTGATAAAACGTTCCACACACAGAACATCATACAGTTCGCAAAGGATGTCGCGTCCAGCACCAAGGGTGAATTAACAATCAAAGTGCATTCGGCCGGGTCGCTTTTTAAGCACAAAGAAATCAAAAATGCGACCCGTAGTGGGCAGGTGCCGATTGGCGAATTCTATATGGGGCTTCTGGCTAATGAAAATCCAGCGTTTGCCATTGATACCCAGCCCTTCCTCGCCACCAACTATGATGATGCAGCTAAACTTTGGTCCGCCCAGCGGCCAATCGTCGAAAAACTTCTCGATAAGCAAGGACTGATGGTTCTTTATTCCGTGCCCTGGCCCGGCCAAAGCCTTTATACAAAAAAGCCGGTTAGTAAAGTTTCCGACCTTGCCGGCCTGAAATTCCGCACTTACAACGCCACTTTGGAAAGATTTGTTAAACACGCTGGCGCGGCACCCACACAGGTCGAGGTTCCCGATATCGCCCAAGCCTTCTCTACCGGAAGGGTAGAGGCAATGATTACCTCGCCGTCGACAGGCGCTAATTCAAAGGCCTGGGACTTTGTCAACATTTACACGGACATTCAGGCCTGGGTGCCGAAAAATGTCGTTGTCGTCAATAAATCGGCATTCCGTAAACTCGACAAGCCCGTTCAAGCGGCGGTTTTGGAAGCTGCCAAAGCCGCTGAAAAACGCGGGTGGCAGATGAGCATGAAGGAAACCGATGCTAAAGTTGCTATTATGAAGAAAAACGGCATGAAAATTGTCAAACCCTCCGATGAATTAATGAAGGGCCTGCGTGAAATCGGCACCAAAATGATGGCTGATTGGAAAAAATCTGCTGGCGCTGATGGCGAAATGATACTTTCGACCTATAATAAGTAGCAGCTAAAAGGCGGGTGGTCTTGATTGAGGCTGCCCGTTTTTAAAATGAAATCTCATTGGGGGGCGGCGTGCGTAGTTTCTTAAACCGGCTCTATACCTTGAGCGGTTATATCGGTGCGGGGTTTATCGCTGCAATTTGCGCACTGGTTTTTGCCCAGGTCATTTTAAATGCCATCGATAAAATAACCAAGCTGCTGACCGGATCGGCCATCGGCCTCACTATTCCTTCTTATTCTGATTTCACTGGTTTTTTCCTCGCTGCCGCCTCGTTTTTTGCGCTTGCCTTCACCCTGCGCGAAGGCTCGCATATTCGCGTAACGCTGGTCATTCAACACACCTCCAATCAAATCCGTCACTTCATTGAATTTGTTTGCGTATCCCTAGCTCTTTCGGTTTCGATATATTTCGCCTGGTTTACCGCCAAGCTTACGTATGAATCTTATGTTTATAACGACCTTTCACCCGGGATAATTGCCCTGCCGATCTGGATACCGCAGTTTTCCATGGTACTGGGATTGGCGGTTTTGAGCATAGCTCTCCTTGATGACCTGGTTACGATCTTGCGCGGCGGCAAACCGAGTTACTTCGACAAAGGCGAAAACCTGCTTGAAGGCAGGGAGCCTGGAAGTTTTCCGGAGTAATCCCTTATATGTCTGAGATTTACTTAACCTTATTCCTGCTGATCATTTTGTTTGTCCTCCTGGGCAGCGGAGTATGGGTCGCTTTTTCTTTTATGATCGTCGGCATGGTGGGCATGGCTTTGTTTTCCACCGCTCCCCTGGGCCAGGTATTGGCCACAACGGTTTGGGGGGCAAGCAATTCCTGGGCACTCGCAGCCTTGCCACTCTTCATCTGGATGGGAGAAATTCTGTTTAGATCACGCCTGTCTCAGGATATGTTCACCGGACTTTCTCCCTGGATGAACCGCATTCCCGGCCGGCTGCTGCACGTCAATATTCTCGGCTGCGGCATCTTTGCCGCCGTCTCCGGGTCTTCTGCCGCTACTGCGGCCACCATCGGCAAAATGTCGATACCCGAACTTACCAAACGCGGTTATCCGGAGCATTTAATTCTCGGCACCTTAGCTGGCTCGGCAACTTTGGGGCTGCTCATCCCGCCCTCAATTATTCTTATCGTTTATGGGGTTGCCACCGAGCAATCCATCGCTCGGCTGTTCATCGCGGGAGTTCTGCCCGGCGTCCTCCTGGTCGTTCTTTTCATTGGCTACGTTGTCCTCTGGTCGGTGCTGAACCGCGACAAGATACCGCCCAGAGACGCCCATATTTCTCTTCTGGAAAAACTCAAACATGCACGGCGCCTGATCCCAGTTGTCCTGTTGATTGGCGGCATTATCGGTTCCATCTATGCGGGTATTGCCTCACCGACGGATGCTGCCGCCGTCGGGGTTGTTCTAGCCCTAGTTTTATCCTGGTATACCGACAGTCTTAATCGTCAGACGTTTCTAGACGGTCTCATCGGTGCGACAAAAACCTCCACCATGATTGCCTTCATCCTGGCCGGGGCAGCTTTCCTCACGGTATCCATGGGCTTTACCGGAATTCCAAAATTATTGGCGCAATGGATCGGGTCTTTTGGACTTTCACAAATTGCCCTGCTTGGCGCACTGACAATTTTTTTCATTATCCTGGGCTGCTTTCTCGACGGTATTTCCGTTGTTGTCCTCACAACATCGGTTATTCTTCCGATGGTTGAACAAGCTGGCATCGATCCACTGTGGTTTGGTATTTATATTGTTATTGTCGTGGAAATGTCCCAGATAACGCCGCCGGTTGGCTTTAATCTTTTTGTTATTCAATCCCTCACCGGTCGAAATATTCTTCAGGTCGCCCGTGCTGCCACACCTTTTTTCCTGCTGCTCATTCTAGCGCTTGTCCTGATAATTGCCTTTCCCAAAATTGTTACCCTAATGCCTAACCTGATGGGTGGCTGATATGCCGGGGTTAACTATTGGCAATGTATCGCTAGCGAATCTTCCGGCACCCCGTCCCGGTCCGACATTCCATAATCCCGGATAACACCGGCAATGCGAAGCCGGTAATCGGCAAAAATTTTCTTTCTGCCCTTTGTCTGCGCTCGTCGATGGGTTTCAAGGTTGCGCCATTCTTCAATCGCACCTTCGTCCCGCCAAATTGAAAGTGAAAGAATTTTCCCCGCCTCAGTCAGGCTTTCATATCTTTCAATCGAGATGAAACCATCAATCTCTTGCAGCAATGGCCGCAACTCTCCAGCCAGGTCAAAATATTCCTGCCGGTGATCCTGGTGCAACCAGACTTCAAATATTACAGCTATCATAATCGTTTAACCTCTCCATGGGGTGCCGAAGCCAGTTTTAAAAACAGCCGATCCTCTTTCAGGATAAATTTTTCCCGCTGGGCAAATTGGTAGTTGGCATGACCATCGGCGTCTGCGGCCAAACGTACGCGATAGGCCTCATAGTCTGCAAGACTATCAATATTGTATACTCCATAAGCAATCGTGCTCGAACCTTCATGAGGAGCAAAATATCCGATCAGATCAACGCCGCACAGCGGAATTATCTGACCCCAATTTTGTGCATACTGGGCAAATTCAGACCTTTTGTAGGGGTCAATTTGATAGCGAATAAAACAGGTAATTGTCATCAAGGTTTTCTCCGGTAAAAATCACGACAGCAAAAACATATAACATTGACCCTCTTTTATGCTTCGATTATGATCGAACTATGAAAGAGGGTCCTGACATAGCTCTAATCGGCTCATTAATTGGCGATCCGGCGCGGGCAAATATGCTGACAGCTTTAATGAGCGGCCAGGCGCTAACAGCAAGCGAGTTGGCAGTTGAGGCAGGCATCACCGGTCAAACCGCAAGTTCACATCTCGGCAAACTTGAAAATGGCGGCCTTATTATCCAACGCAAACAGGGACGGCATCGTTATTTCACCTTGGCGGATGAAGAAGTTGGTTCTGTTTTAGAGAGCATAATGGGGCTTGCCTCCCGGCGCGGACATTCACGTGTGCGAACCGGGCCCAAGGACCCGGCGCTGCGTAAGGCGCGGGTATGTTACAACCACCTCGCTGGTGAGTTGGGTGTGTATATGTTTGAAAGCCTGATAAAAAAAGGATTGATAGCTGAAGACGATGGCGCGGTATCGATAACTAAAAAGGGGCGCCTTTTCATCTCCCGCCTGGGCATAGATGTCACTGGTCTCGAGCAATCACGCCGGCCACTTTGCCGTCCCTGCCTTGACTGGAGCGCCCGACGCAGTCACCTGGCGGGATCACTGGGATCGGCATTTTTAGATCGCTTTTATGAGTTGCACTGGGCTAAACGAGACAAGGATACCCGGGCCGTGCTTTTCACTCCGGGTGGCGAGAAAAAATTCTTTTCAACATTTTCCTGAAGGCCGCTACTCCTCACGCGGTATATCGTTATCTATCACGATCTGTCAGGCTTTAGAATTTCCAACAGCGGTCCTAAATGTTTTTCATATTTGCGCCACAGACCGACCGAGCTTTTATAGATGGGCTTGCGAACCTGTTCACTACTGGCAGTTTTAACCGGGCGGGTATTTTCGTAAAACCGTAGACATTTTTCATCAAACGATAACCCGCAGCACTCCAGAATCCGTCTGACTTCGGTCTCTGTTTCCTCGGTTATTTTTTCATAATCTACATCAATGATGCGCCCTGGAGCTACAGTTTGCCAGTGGTCCATCAAGCGCTGATATTGCAGGTAAAAATTCCCCAGCTCAGCGAGATCGAAGGAATATTCAACACCGGATCGAAAAAGCAGTTTGTAGCAGGATAAACAGGTATCTATCGCATCACGGCGGCAATGAATAATCTTTGCGTTGGGCAGCGCGGCCAGAATAAGACCAATATACATAAAGTTGCCAGGCGCTTTATCGGTGACAAACGAATTGCTGCCGCAAAATTTTTGCAGCTGCGCCATATACAACCTTTCAGTCTCGGCAAGAATGAATAAGGTGGCATTTTTAAACCCCTGGGGAAATTTATTAGCAACTGCAATATTTTGCAGATACGGCAATTCGCCGGCACCGACCACTTCTGGATGGCTGGAAATTATTTGTTCTATCAACGTCGTGCCGGATCGCGGCATCCCGAGAATGAAAACCGGGGTATGTTGACTTTCGGGAGAATTCTTATGCTGGCGAAAAAACTCCGCATTGAAAGTATCGATTATCTGATCAACATATCTGACCAGTCCCGCCTCTTTATATGAAATTGTTTGGCGCTTTTGAGCCGCTGCCTGGCGCATCGCTGAAAACGCCTTGTCGAAATCCCCGATATCTTCATAAGCCTTGGCCAGAGCAAACCCGAAAAAATAGCGCTCTGTATCTGCGATTTCCCCAGCCGCCGCTTTCTCAAGTTCCACAAGATCACGATCACCCTCTGTAAAACGTTTTAAATGGCTCAAATTGAAATATGCAGCACCATAATCCTTCCGTAGTTCAATCGCCCGTCTCAGGTGCTTGATTGCTTCTTCCGACCGGCCTAATTCGGGCAACAGATATCCAAGCTCGTTGTGAACCTCCTCATCATCAGGGCTGATATCAAGAATTTTCTTTAACTCCTGAATAGCCTGTTCCGTATCCCCCAGTTCATTCTTGGCGGCGGCGGCAATAAAGCGGGCATCCCCATGAGCGGGGTTGATGTTCAATGCCTCCTGTGCAGCGGAATGGGCCTTTTCAAAATTACCTGATTTTTTATGTACCAAACTTAGCCCGTACCAGGCATCCGCCTCTTTGCGATTTAGGTGAAGTGCTTTGTTAAAAGATTTTGTAGCGGCTTTTAATTTGTTCTGCTCAACCAGAACATTACCCAGCGTTACGTGGTTCTTAGGCTCCAGCGAGTTGATTTTTGTCGTTCTATAAAACGCTTTTTCCGCGGTTTCCAAATCGCCTTTTTCACGCGCAATAAGACCAAGGTTATAGGCTACCCCAACATTTCGGGGCTCCCGGCTAAAAACCTCCTTGAGGTGCTCTAATGCTTCGTCAACCGAACCGGTTTGATAAAGTGCAATTGCATAGGGAAATAAGAGGTTCGTATCGCCTGGATGTTTTATTAGCAGTTCTTTAAAGATGCCTAATGCGATCTCAGGCCGCCCGTTTTCCAAGGCGTTTACCGCCTGTTGAAACGCTGCATCGTCATTGGCTTTGCCAGCAGTATTGGAAATCACCTCAAATCCTCATTACTCGATTACATTCAGCGAAACGATCAGTGGATTGAGGAATACGATTATTTCTCCATCAAGAAAACAGATAATTGATGGCCAAGGAAAATTCAGCCCAAACTATCGCTCTAACCATAAATGTATTTGGGTAACCACAGCGCAATTTGCGGGAATATTATAATGGCGATCAGACCGATAAGCTGAATAACCATAAACTGCATCATTCCGATGTAAATATCCTTGAGATCCCATTCCGGCACCACTCCCTTGAGAAAATAGGCCGACAGCGCCACCGGCGGTGACAACCAGGCTGTTTGCAAATTGACCGCAACCAGAATACCGAACCAGGTCAGATTAATGTTCATTTTATCAAGAAGCGGGATCAGGATCGGTACGATAATAAGAACAATTGGCACCCACTCAAGAGGCCAGCCGAGAACAAAAATCAAGGCCATGATGAGGAGCAAAACCTGCATTTGGGTCAGGTCCATATCCAGTAACATTTCGGTCAACAGGGTTGGTGTGCCAAGGCGGGAAAAAACAGCGCCAAAAAAATTCGATGCAGCAACAAGAAAGAGAATCAAGACAGAAATTTCCAAAGTCTTGATCAATGCTTCTTGAAACTTGCCAAGGGTCATCTTGCGATATCCCAGGGTCAACAACAGAGCACCAAAAGCACCGCAACCAGCGCCTTCAGTTGGCGTTGCCCAGCCAAAGAGAATACTCCCCAGGGCAAAAGCAACCAGAAGTGCCGGCGGCACCAGACCGAGAAAAAATTCACGAAAAACCACACGCCAGTTATTTGGTCTTTCATCCTCAGGCAGAGCAGGTCCAAGCGATGGATCGATCTGGCATCGTATCAAGGCATAGGCCGTATACATAAAGGCAAGCATAATGCCGGGCACGATGGCAGCGGCAAATAGGTCGGTCACAGGCACTTCAAGAACCGGTCCCATGACAACCAGCATAATCGACGGTGGAATTAGAATGCCCAATGTCCCACCGGCCGTAATAGTACCGGCCGCCAGTCTGACATCATAACCTGATCGGTTCATCGTCTTTGCCGCCATAATACCAAGGATGGTCACAGAAGCCCCAACGATGCCGGTAGCAGCGGCAAAAATCGTCGATACAAACAGCACCGCGATATAGAGTGCTCCCCGGGTTGACGCGAGCATAAGTTGTACCGCTCGAAACAATCGCTCCATCAATCCGGCCTGCTCCATCATGATACCCATAAAAACAAATAGTGGTACCGCGGCCAGGGTCTGCTCCAGCATGACGTTGTTAAATTGCAGCGTCATTAAGAAAAAGACCAGGTCACCAAATCCCCAATAGCCAAAGGCCAAACCCAGAAAAATAAGCGTAAACGAAATAGGAAACCCGACAAAAATGGCCAGTAGCATTACGGCGATCATTGTCAGACCGATCATTTCTGACGTCATGTCGGCCACCGGTTGTTTTTAATTGCATAGGTGCATTTCAAAGTTTCAGAAATACCCTGAAGGATGAGAAGAGCCGCACCAAGGGGCATGGCAGAGCGAACTGGGGCAACCGGGGCCATCCAGGCGGTATCCATACTTAGTTCCCACCGCACCCAGGCGACACTGGCATAATCAAATGACACCCAGAAAAAGAAAATCATCGCAGGAAAAAACAGAAATATGTATAGGATGAAGTCAATAAGCGCCTGCTGTCGGGAAGGCCATTGCCGGTAAATAAAATCAGCGCGGATATGCACACCGCGCATCAGTGCATAACCGGCACCGATCATAAACATACCACCGGAAACCATGCGGCTGATGTCATAGGCCCAATCTGTTGGAGCAACAAACAGCTTGCGGGCAACAACTTCATAAACCATTGCCAGCATCAGCGGCACCAGCATCCAACAAAAAATGCGTCCAACCCATAGACTAACGGTATCAGCCAATGTGATAATCGTGCGCATCCACGGCGGCATGTCATCGGGTAAACCTGCCGGTGAACCTGAGCGCCGTTCAGCAATCATTTCATCGGATATATCGAGCTTGGATACATCTACATCTTCGCTCACAACATCATCCCCCAGAAGATATCTGACAAATAGCACCGGCTAATTCAGTATGCGCCCAACGAGTTTTGTTACGCCCTGATTTAATCTTGACATGAATTGAACTTGGAAAACAACTCAACAAGGGTGCGATGGAAAGTCCCGAGAGACCTCCCACCGCAGAGTTGAGCGTTAATTAGCTGGCTTCTTTTTGCTGTTTACGTAGGCCATTCCCAGTTTCGCATTGGACGTTTGTGCGCCTGCCCAAAACGGTACCGCAATATCGGCAAAGGCTTTTTGCGAATCCCAGACCTTTTTGAAGAATGCATTGTTAGCTGCATTTTTTTCCAAAGATGCTTTTGCCGCTTCCATATACTGTGGAAAATAATCGGCAGGCGTATCACGCAAGATTACACCCTTGTTTTCCGTCAGATCTTTAAGAGCTTTTCCATTTTCATAAATTCGGTAGGCCATTGATTTCATCAACGAGGCATTGGCGGCAACTTCAAGGGCTTTTTGCTGCAGCGGAGTCAGGCTCCTATAGACATCGCCATTAATATAGATGTCTGCATTCACAACCACCTGATGCAGGCCCTGAAGATAATAATTTTTAAGTACTTTATAAAACCCAAACACGAGATCAGGCTTTGGGCAGCACCATTCAGCCGCATCAATCACGCCCTTTTCCAAGGCCGGCAAAATATCTCCGCCACCCATGGCAACAGAGGCAACACCGATGTCCTTATAGGTCTGTCCCGGAATTCCCGGAGGCGTGCGGAAACGATATTTACGGAAGTCTGCCATTGATTCGATGGGCTCTTTGAACCAGCCAAGAGCTTCAGGCCCCACTGGTTGCAGCATGAAACCTTTAACGTTTACACCCATTTCGACCCAAAGCTGGTCGTAAAGTTCCTTACCTCCACCGTAAAGGAACCACGAAACGAAGGCGATATTATCAATGCCGACGCCCGCACCTGCTACAGGAGATCCAAACAGCATGGCGGCCGGGTGTTTGCCCGACCAATAATGTGTCCAGGCAAAACCACCTTCAATAAGACCTTTGTCCACCGCATCGAGTGTTTCCTTCACCCCGACAACAGCTCCCGCAGGCAAAACTTCAATAATCACCTCTCCGTTAGTCAGATCACTAACGTCTTTGGCGAATTCCTTGAGCATTGTTACTTCGTCAGCTTTAGACGGAATAACAGATTGAATACGAATTTTCACCGGCTTGGCTTCCACAATGCCGGGCGCCATGACAACAACAGCAGCGACAGCGAATGCAGCCAGGCACAGGATAAATCTCTTCAGTTTTTCCATAAGTCTTTCCTCCCAGTTAGCCCATATCCGAAAATTGCGGTGATAGACAAATTTGCGCCTGTTGATTTTCCACCAGCAATCAGCAACGGCGGTCAGACACGTAATTTGTAAACGTTATCATTTTTTTCGAAACGATCAAGCGCATCAATGTAAAAACAACTGACAATTTTTCTCAAATCACCTCTGTAACAGGATTAACTAGTTGTTTTTAAATCTTAAAAAATATTAGAATATATTCTTAAAGCCACGAAAAAAACTTTGATATTGCAACGGTTTTTGCTATCAAACCCGAAATTTTGACATTTGATGAAATTCAACATTCTGGAAGTTATCTTTCTAATTTCATGAATTCTATCGGGTAGGACAACCAATATTGACACAGCAACTGCAACTGGGCTTGACAGATTATGAAAACGTTTACAAAATTACTGCTGCTTGAGACCTTATTGATGAGGTGAGATTATGATAATCAAAAACCTTCTCCTGGCGCAGATTGCTCGAGAGTGTAAAACTCGGATTAACTGAGGCAAACAAAAACCATGAATCCTAGAGCTCATTTCCAAGCTGATTACATAATCATCGGTGGCGGATCAGCCGGTTGCGTTTTAGCAAACAGATTATCGGAAAACCCGAACACGAAAGTAATTTTGCTTGAAGCCGGTGGGCGGGATATCAGTCCCTGGATACACATACCAGTGGGCTATTTCAAAAATATGCATAATCCAAAAGTGGATTGGTGTTACCAAACCCAGTCTGATCCCGGCTTAAACGGGCGCAGTATCAATTGGCCTCGCGGAAAAGTTTTGGGGGGATCCAGTTCCATCAACGGGCTTTTGTATATTCGCGGCAATAAATCAGATTATGACCATTGGCGTCAGCTCGGAAATACCGGCTGGGCCTTTGACGATGTATTGCCCTATTTCAAAAAAGGCGAAGATCAACAACACGGAGAAGACGCTTACCATGGCACCGGCGGTCCCTTATCTGTAATCAATGGCGCCCATGTAGGCGAACTCTGTGAACTTTTTGTTGCCGGGGCAATGGAGACCGGAATTCCCAAAAATGAGGATTTCAATGGACCAGATCAAACCGGCGTTGGATATTTCCAAGTCACGGTTCGCAATGGGTTTAGATGCTCTACCGCAGCGGGGTTTCTGCGTCCTGCCCGCAAGCGGCCAAATCTAAAAATAATTACAAAAGCCCATGTGAAAAAAATTGTGCTGGATGCCAACCGCGCTCAAGGCGTGCTTTTTGATCACGACGGGGAAGAAAAATATGTATCAGCAAATGCCGAAGTTGTTCTAAGCGCAGGTGCTATCGGCTCGCCCCAGATACTGAAACTTTCCGGCATCGGGCCGGGTGAAGAGTTAAAAAATCTCGGCATCAAGGTTGAACACGAACTTAAAGGCGTTGGCGAAAATCTTCAGGATCACCTACAGGTCAGGCTGGTTTATAAAATCAACCGCAAGATTTGCGTGAATGATGAAGTCAACAATCTGGTCGGAAAGGCGCTGGCGGGGATACAATTTGGTCTCTTCCGTAAAGGGCCGCTTTCTTTAGCAGCAAGTCAGGTCGCCATTTTTACCAAAATTGACCCAGGCGCGGTTGCCCCCGATGTACAGTTTCATTTCCAGCCCTTCAGTGCCGATAAGCCAGGGGAAGGATTGCACAAGTTTTCAGCATTTACATCGTCAATCTGTCAGTTGCGCCCGGAAAGCAGAGGATCAATCAACCTGACATCACCGGACCCGTTCGTATATCCCGCCATTGTTCCCAACTACCTGTCAGCAACCAAAGATCAGGAAATTGTCATAGGCGGCATGAAACTCGCCCGCCGGATAGCAAAGTCCAAAACCCTGGCAAATTTGGTAACCGAAGAACACCTGCCCGGCGCTCAGGTGGAAACTGATGAAGCTCTGCTCGAGGCCGCACGCAACATCGGTCAGACCATCTACCACCCGGTGGGAACCTGCAAAATGGGACAGGATGTCAACAGCGTAGTTGATGATCGGCTAAGAGTTCATAACATTTCCGGCCTGCGCGTTGTTGATGCCTCAATCATGCCGGTAATCGCCTCCGGCAACACAAATGCCCCTACGATTATGATAGCTGAAAAAGCAAGCGCAATGATTTTGGAAGATGCCCGCTAACCCAAAGCGTGTCTCGCAAAAGTGGGCACCGGTTTTGCGATAAAGACACGCGCAAAAACAAAGGGTTTAAAGTGTGTCAAATGAATCCGAAAAAAGGAGACACGCTTTAACGGTGGAATTCTAACTGCGCGACCGTGGTGGCGGTGCGGTAGATTCGCGCACTAAAAGCGTTGCTTCCATCTGAATTTTTTTGGCCGGCACATTTTCAGAATTGAACCTGTTAAGCAGTGAGGAAGCTGCAAGTTCGCCCATATCATAAAAAGGCACACTGATCGTTGTTAGTGACGGGGTTACGTGCCCTCCGATACTAAGCCCGTCAATTCCCACAATGGACAGGTCTTCCGGCACCTTGATGCCACGGCGTTGACACTCAAACAGCGCGCCGCAGGCCAGTATGTCATTTCCACAAATAACCGCCGTTGGCTTTGGCTGCCGCTGCATCAATGTGCGCAGGGCCGCCCGGCCGGCTTCAATTGTATAGGGACATTCCAGATACTGCTCGGCATTGAACTGAAGGCCATTTTGGGAAAGTCCGGTCTTGATGCCCTGGACCCGGGCCAGCGCCCGATCATTATCCGTCGTAATGCCGGCAATGATTGCGATACGTTCATGACCGAGGTCGGCCAGATGCTCAACGATTTTTTCCCCGGCTTTCCAATTATCAAATCCTACGCATGGGTGATCCAAGCGATCATCAAAGGCATAGGTATTTACATAAGGCTTGCCGCTATTATCAAGCAGGTCATAAAGCGCCTGCGAGCGTTGATTGCCGACTAGCAGAATTCCATCAACCCCGCGTATAAGCAGTGTACGAACTTCTTCAGCCTCCTGAACCGGACTATAGTTCGAACTGGCCAGCAGCAGCGTGTAATCGTTTTCTTGAAGCTTGGTTTGCAGGCCACGGATCAAGGTCGAAAAAATGGCATTATCAATGGTTGGAACAATCGCGCCGATGGTTTTGGTCTGGCGGCTCACCAAAGCTCTGGCTGTACCGTCGGGAACATAACCGAGTTCGGTGATCACTTTTTCGATACGCTGTCTGAGAACCGGTCGAACCATTTCAGGAGAATTGATCGTGCGCGAAACCGTGGCAATAGAAACACCGGCACTGCGGGCGACATCGCGCACACTCATGCGTCGGCTCGAATTTTCCTTTGATGATAACTTTTTTATATTCGACACATGGGTTTCCTAGCTGATAGGGCGGACATTCCTTAAATATTAAGCTCCACATTATAAAACGAACTTCTCATGAATCATAATGATATGATGGCAAATAATCTGCAGCGCAGATTTAGATGTTTTTCTTGGGGTAAAGGCAGCGATTGGGGCCTAGCGTGCCAGTTAAGCCTTGAAAACAAACATCACAACGGTCACTGTCAAAAAGTCTTGATTCGGATGTCACATATACGGGCTCGTAATTGAGTGAGGTTAAAGTGCAGCTGGTTCCGGCAAGACCGTGCGAGCCTGTTGTAACGGTGCGGAGGGTCACCTGATAGATATGGGTAGCAACACATTCCCCAAATTGCTGGCAGCAGCCAACCGCGAATTGAAAAAACGATCGGGTGATGGTGAAGATGCAGCGCGTTTTGCCACTCACTTTTATTCCAAGGGGCATCCCGATGATTTTATCAACCGCGAGCCACGTGAACTCGCGGCCATAGCGAGTTCGGCCTATGGGTTTCGCACCGTAAGACAGCCGGGCAAAAGCAAGGTTCGAATTTTCAATCCCGAATATTCTCAAGACGGTTGGAATGATACTGATACGGTAATCGAAATTCTAAATGACGATATGCCGTTTTTGGTCGATTCGGTTCTCGACGAATTGGCGGAAAGTTCTATTCCGATCAACCTTCTCCTCCATCCCATTGAAACAGTTCATCGCTCGGTCAAAACCGGTGCTGTAGTGAAATCATCAAAAGGATCAAGCGAAGTCCGGGAAAGCTTCATCCACATCCATGTTGATCGGATCAGCCGCTCTACCGAGCAGGCAAAGTTAAATGATCGCCTGGCAAAAACTCTCGAAGAAGTGCGCCTGGCCGTCGTCGACTGGTCAGCGATGATGAAAAGAGTCGAGCGGGTAATTGACGATTATAAGGAAATTCCTCCTCCCATTCCGGTTGATGAGCTTGCTGAATCGCTGGAATTTCTAAACTGGCTGCTGGATGGAAATTTTATCTTCCTCGGAATTCGCGAATACGCCTTTGACGGAAGTGCTGAAACCGGAGATCTCCAAGCGGTTAAAAGATCGTCGTTGGGAATTTTGCGTAATTCCAAGGTTGAGGTTTTGCGCCGGGCTGGAAAACTGGTATCGATAACTCCCGAAGTGCGGGATTTTTTAATGGATCCGGCTCCCCTGATTATTGCCAAGGCGAATGTAAAAGCAAAGGTTCACCGCCGCGTATACATGGACTATATCGGCGTCAAGATATTCGACAGGAAAGGCAAGTTACAAGGCGAGCTTAGACTAATCGGCCTCTTCACCTCTGTCGCCTATACCCGCAGCGTCAGCGCAATTCCGATCTTACGTCGGAATGCTGTACGGGTGATTGAAAGCAGTAATGTTAATCGCGAGGGACACAGCGGCAAAGCGCTGCAGAATATTCTGGAAAATTATCCCCGCGATGAGCTTTTTCAAATTGACGATGAAACGCTAAGGGAAAACGCCCTGGGCATGCTCAGGCTGAGTGAACGGCCACGTACGCGTATTTTCGTCCGCAAAGACAAGTTTGATCGTTTTGTCTCGGTTCTGGTATTTATTTCGCGTGAACGTTTCAACACAGATGTCCGCGTAAAGGTCGGTAATTTTCTGGCCCAGGCATTTGATGGACGTATTTCGGCCTACTATCCTTCTTACCCGGAAGGAACTTTGATACGCATTCATTTCATTATCGGCCGAAATGAAGATGAAACTCCCTCGCCAAATGTTGCTGAACTTGAAGCCACCATAAACGGCTTGACACTGACCTGGTCTGATAACCTGATCGCCGCCATTAATGAGAAAAACGCAGGCTCGGTGGCGCGATCTTTAATTAAACGGTATGCGGCGGCATTTTCACCGGCCTACAAGGATGCCTTTTCCCCTAACCAGGGATTGGCAGATATCGGCCGCATGGAAGGCCTTAGAAAAATTGGCGGTCTTTCAATTGAGTTTGGCGCCAACGGGCAGGAAAATGAAAATAACGATCATAGTATTCGCCTGAAACTTTATCACTGCGGTGGTCCAATTCCCCTAAGCGACCGGTTGCCAATCCTGGAGAAAATGGGATTTCGGGCCATTAATGAACGCTCCTATCAAATTGTACGGGGCGAAGGCGCCCTTAGCGATTTTGTCTGGGTACATGATATCGTCCTGCAACATGTTACCGGGCAGAAAATCGACTTGGAAGATTTAGAGGACCGGCTGGAAGCCTGTTTCATGGCGGTGTGGAACGGTCAGGCGGAAAACGATGGATATAACGCCCTGGTACTCAATGAGGGGATTGGCTGGCGCGATGTTTCCATGTTGCGCACCTACGGAAAATACCTACGCCAGGTAGGGATAAGCTTCAGCCAGACATATATGGCAGCAACCCTGGTTAATCATGGATCGATTGCAACCTGGCTGGTTGACTTGTTTCATACTAGATTTGATCCTCGTTATGCCCGCGGCGGATCGTCCAATGTAGCCCGCGCAAAGTCGCTTTTAGGCAAGATCGAAAAAGCGCTTGTCGATGTATCCATCCTTGATGAAGATCGGATCATTCGCCATTTTTGCAATGTGATTACTGCAACCTGGCGCACAAATTTTTTCCAGACTGCCGCGGACGGCCAGCCCAAGACAGCCATCGCCGTCAAACTCAATAGCAAAATAGTAGACGGGCTGCCCGACCCGCGTCCTTATGCTGAGATTTTCGTTTATTCTCCGGATGTAGAAGGCATTCATATGCGGTTTGGAAAAATCGCCCGTGGGGGTCTTCGCTGGTCGGATCGCCCGGAAGATTTCAGAACCGAAGTTCTCGGACTGGTCAAAGCCCAACAGGTGAAAAACGCCGTTATTGTCCCGGTCGGGTCCAAAGGCGGGTTTGTTCCCAAAAAGCTGCCGCTGGAAGGCCCACGAGAAAAAATCCAGCAAGAAGCAATCAGGTGTTACAAGCTGTTTATTTCAAGCTTGCTTGATCTGACGGATAATCTCAGTGGCACCGAGCTTATCCCCCCTGATGAAGTAAACCGCCACGATGGCGATGATCCTTATCTGGTTGTTGCCGCGGACAAGGGAACCGCGACATTTTCTGATATTGCAAATGGCATTTCGGTAGACAGAGGATTTTGGCTCGGCGATGCTTTTGCCTCTGGTGGATCTGCTGGATACGACCACAAAAAAATGGGCATCACGGCGCGCGGTGGCTGGGAGGCTGTAAAGCGCCATTTTAGAGAAATGAACATTGATTGCCAGAAAACACCTTTCACTGTCATTGGTGTGGGAGATATGTCCGGCGATGTTTTTGGCAACGGAATGTTATTGTCAACCAAGATAAAACTGATTGCTGCCTTTGATCACCGTGATATTTTTATTGACCCCGATCCCGATCCGGCAAAATCATTTGCTGAACGTAAACGCATATTTGCGCTCACCCGGTCAACTTGGGGGGATTATTCAACCTCGCTGATCAGCAAAGGCGGCGGAATTTTCAGCCGGTCAGAAAAATCAATTGCGCTAAGCAATGAAATAAAAACCCTTACGGGTCTCAAGACTAATTCAGCCACGCCAAATGAACTTCTCGGCGCCTTGCTGAAAAGTGAAGCTGATCTTTTGTGGTTTGGTGGTATCGGCACATATGTCAGAGCAAGTGGAGAAACCGACGATGCCGCCGGAGACCGTGCCAATGACGCCATTCGGGTGAGCGCGAAAGAGCTTAAGTTCAAAGTCATCGGCGAAGGTGCCAATCTTGGCATGACACAACGGGCGCGTATCGAATTTGCTCAAAATGGCGGCCGGGTAAACACAGATGCGGTTGATAACTCAGCCGGCGTGAACTCCTCCGACCTCGAGGTCAATATTAAAATCGCCGTTGGTGCGGTTGAAACAGCCGGTAAACTTACCCGCAAGGACCGCAATAAATTCCTGGCCAGCATGACCCGGCAGGTTGCGGATTTGGTG